>NZ_JACGTN010000003.1:288925-539297 GCF_014763005.1 Stenotrophomonas sp. Br8
CCACCCCGCCTTCGACAGGTTCACGCGGCTGTTGGTGGGTGTCGACCTTGGTCGACGCGTAGATCCACGCCATGCGTGGATGACATCCAATCCATTCAATGATTTCGAAATCGGTATGAACATCCATCCACGCACGGCGTGGATCTACCAGATGGCGGGACACTGTCAGGGGTGGGGCGGTATGGGCGGGCAGGACCGTTGGCGCCATGGATGTCGCCATCGAGCCCCCATGGATGGGTTTACGGCGTGTCCTGCCTGCCCATACCGCCCCGCCCACCTCGGTAGCCCGCTTTCGCTGTTGCTTCGGCTCCGGCCTCTGCGGGTGCCGGGCGGCAGCCCGGCCAGCACCCCCACCACTTTGGTCTACACATCGGCGGTGCCTTCCACTGCGATAATGCCGCCAGGGGCGACGCGCAGTGGGCGCGGACGTAAGCAGTAACAGGACGTGGCGTGGGCGGCAGGCAGGTGCGTTTCGAAACAGGGGCGGTGCTTGTCCTGCTGCTGGTGTGGTTGGCGTTGCCGTGGCTGGGCCATGCGCGCAGCGTCGACGCCGGCCGCGATTACCTTCTGGTCGGCACCGCGACGGCCGAACCTACGCCCCATCGCGCGTGCACGCCGGAGATGCTGGCCGGGCCGCGCCAGCAGACACGGGTGAATGCACCGCCAGAAGGCTGGTCCGGCGAGCCGCAGGCGCTGGATGTCTTCAATGTCTTTGCCGGCGAAGTGCGGCTGCAGCACGGTGACCGCGAGATCTGCGGCAACATGCAGGACGCGCGCACCCGCGATTCACGCTTCCGTGCGGGCATCGGCATGGTGGCGGTACCCGCTGCCGGCAGCCACGAACCCTTCCTGGTCTCCTGGCAGACGCCGCTGAAGGCACGCTGGGTGCCGACACTGCAACTGGGCGCGCCCAGCCCGGTACAGCAGAACGACACTGCCCGGCTGCTGGTGCGCGCCGCCTGCATCGCCGTGGCAATCGCGCTGGCGCTGTCGGCGCTGATGGCCTATCTGACCACCCGCGACCGTAGTTTCCTGATGTACATCGGTGCCACCCTGGTGCTGGTGCTGTGGCAGTCGATCCTCGGTGGTCTCAGCGGCTATCCCGAACCCTGGCTGCGCGTCGGCGGGCGCGGTGACTGGTGGCTGCTGGCGCTGACGGCAGCGACCCAGGCACTGGTGTTGCCGGCGATGTGGCGCCTGAACGGCGGTGACCGCGTGCTGCCACGTTCGCGCGTGGGCCAGCAGTCGGTGCTGTGGTCCCTGCTCACGCTGGCGGCACTGGTGCCGTGGTTGCAGCGCGATGGACTGGGCGTGGTCGCGCAGGTCCTGCAGGGGACCTTCATCGTCGGCTGCGCACTGTCGTTGGCGATGGGCATCTGGGCCCGCCTGCGCGGCGATGTCTGGTCGCTGGCGGGGCTGGCCGCACTGGCTCCGATGCTGGTGCTGATCGTGGCCGACGCCGCCAGTGCGCACTGGCTGATGGAGTACCGGGTGGAGGCCCTGCAGCTGGCAGTCACCTGGCTGCTGATGATGGCGGCCTACGCGCTCAACCTGCGCCTTGGCCGGCTGCGCCAGCAGCGTGATGAAATGCGCCAGCTCGCCGAGACCGACATGCTGACCGGCCTGCCCAACCGCCGTGCCGGCCTGCACCAGCTGGCCCAGCATCTGCAGGGCGGCGAGCGTGAGAGGGGCCCGCTGGTGATCGGCTTCCTCGATATCGATCTGTTCAAGGACATCAACGATCGCCATGGCCATGAGATCGGTGACCAGGTGCTGGTGGCCGTGGCGCGCGCGCTTCGCGCCGCTGTCCGCAGCGAGGACCAGGTGGTGCGGATGGGGGGCGAGGAGTTCCTGCTGCTGTTGCCGGGCATGCCGCGGGAGATCGCGGCCGCCCGCCTGGAACGCCTGCGCCAGCGCATCACCGAGGCCTGCCGGGACCTGCAGGTGCCCGGTCTGGAGGTGACCGCGAGCATCGGCCTGGCACAGTGGCGGCCGGCCGAAGATGACCTGGCCGCGCTGCTGCGGCGCGCCGACCACGCCATGTACGTGGCCAAGCGCAGTGGCCGCAACCGGGTGTTCGATGGCGAGACCGAAGATCCATTGACCACGGCATGAGGCGGGAAGGGCGGCGATGCCGGATAATGGGGCGATGACCAGCCGACTCAACAAATACATCGCCGACACCGGCTTCTGCTCCCGTCGCGAGGCCGATCGCCTGATCGCCGCCCGCCGCGTCACCGTCAATGGCCATGCCGCCGGCACCGGCGCAGTGGTCGGCGAGGAGGACAAGGTGCTGGTCGACGGCCAGCCGTTGCGCGTTCGCACTGCCCGCAAGCCAGGCGCCCGCCGCCACGTGTACATCGTGCTGAACAAGCCGGTGGGCGTGACCTGCACCACCGAAAGCACGGTGAAGGGCAACATCGTCGACTTCGTCGGCCATGAACAGCGCATCTTCCCGATCGGCCGCCTGGACAAGGAATCGGAAGGCCTGATCCTGATGACCAGCAACGGCGACATCGTCAACCAGATCCTGCGCGCTGAAAACGGCCACCAGAAGGAATACCTGGTGGCGGTGAACAAGCCGGTCACCGACGAATTCCTGCGCGCGATGGCCCGCGGCGTGCGCATCCATGACCAGATGACGCTGCCGTGCAAGACCTCGCGGATCGCCAAGTTCGGTTTCCGCATCACCCTGCAGCAGGGCCTGAACCGGCAGATCCGGTTGATGTCGGCCGAGTTCGGCTATCGCGTGACGCAGCTGCGCCGCGTGCGCATAGACAACATCAAGATCGGTGCGCTGAAGCCCGGCCAGTGGCGCAACCTGACCGAGCAGGAGCTGCACGGCCTGTTGCCGCAGCAGCAGGACTGGTAAACGACGTGTGTAGAGCCGAGCCTATGCTCGGCTGCCGTTGCCCGGGTGCAGTCGAGCATGGGTGCGGCTCTACATCAGCTAGACTTTGCGGCGACCTGCCGGAACGTGACGCTGCATGATCAAGCCCGACAAGCCCGCCAACGAAGCGCTGCGCCTGGAGGCGCTGTACCGCTACCGGATCCTCGATTCCGAACGGGAACGCTCGTTCGATGATCTGGTCGCCATTGCCAAGGCGGTATGCGGCACGACGATGGCGGCCGTGACCCTGATCGACGTCGAGCGGCAGTGGTTCAAGTCGATACAGGGCATCGATGCGGCCGAGACCCTGCGCAGTGATTCGATGTGTGGCCATGCCATCCTGCAACCGCAGGAGATCATGGTGGTCGAGGACGCGCTGCAGGATGTGCGCTTCCACGACAACCCTGTAGTAACTGGCGACCCGCACGTGCGTTTCTATGCCGGTGCACCGCTGATCAGCAGTGACGGCCTGCCGTTGGGCACGCTGTGCGTGTTCGACGCGCGCCCGCAGCACCTGGCAAGCGACAAGGCCGAAGCGCTGGCCGCGCTGTCGCGGCAGGTGATGCTGGTGATGGAGCTGCGCCGCTTCGCGCTGGACATCCAGAAGCACATGCTCGAGCGCGACGACTACGAGCGGCTGCTGTCGGACTACCACGACCTGCTGCTGGCACAGAATGCCGACCTGGCCGAACAGAGCCGGACCGATGCGCTGACCGGCCTGCCCAACCGCCGCGCACTGGCAGCAGCGCTGGGTGAAGCCGTGGTCGCCGTTGATGGGCAGGCGCGGCAGGCCTGTGTGGCGCTGGTGGACATCGACCATTTCAAGCACATCAATGATTTCCAGGGCCATGCGACCGGCGACCGGGTGCTGGCCGAACTGGGGGCGCTGCTGCGCTCGCACTTCGCCGGGCGCGGCATGGCCGCACGCTACGGCGGTGAGGAGTTCGTCGCACTGATGCCGGACGTGGATCTGCGTACCGCCGAGCTGCAATGCGAGTTCCTGCGCGTGGCGGTGTCCAACCTGCCGCTGGGCTTCCCGGTGACGATCAGCATCGGCGTGGCGCAGCACCGGCCTGGTGAAACCTCCGAGCAGACCCTGGCCCGTGCCGATGCCGCGCTGTACCGGGCCAAGGGCGCCGGCCGCAACCGGGTGGAAGTAGCGCCTTGACCGCCGGGGTGGCTGCGGTGGCTTCACGCGATGCGTGGATGCACCAGTAGATCCACGCCACGCGTGGATGACCGGAGCGTTTCCGGACAGTCGCAACCACTGCGATCCCCGTAGGGCACCCTCAACGTCTCACTGCAAGGACGTCGACCATGCTGCAGACCCTGGCCATCGCCAACTACCGATCACTGCATGCGCTGGTGCTGCCGATGCAGCAGCTCAACGTCGTCACCGGCGACAACGGCAGTGGCAAATCCAGCCTGTACCGCGCGCTGCGCCTGCTGGCGGAAACCGCGCAGGGGGGAGTTGCAGCGGTACTCGCCCGGGAGGGTGGATTGGGTTCGGCGCTGTGGGCCGGTCCGGAAAAGATCGACCGCCGCGTGCTGACCGGCGAGATCCCGCTACAGGGCGGGGCGCGGCAGGAATCGGTGGGGCTCAAGCTGGGCTTCGCCACCGATGAATTCGGCTACGCCATCGACCTCGGCTATCCGCCGCCGAGTCGATCGGCCTTCGCGCTGGATCCGCAGATCAAGGCCGAATCAATCTGGGCGGGACCGTTCCTGCGCAGCGCCAACCTGCTGGTCGACCGCCGCGGTGCGCTGGTGCGGCAGCGGCACCCGCGCGGCTGGGACCTGGTGGACGACCGACTGTCCCTGTTCGACAGCCTGTTCACCCAGGTGGGCGATCCGCAGCGCATGCCGGAAGCCATCACCTTGCGCGAGTACATCCGCCGTTGGCGCTTCTACGACCACTTCCGCAGCGATGCCGATGCACCGGCGCGACAACCGGCGATGGCGACCCGTACCCCGGTGCTGCACCATGACGGCCGCGACCTCGCCGCCGCCTGGGTGACGATTCTGGAAATCGGCGATCCGCAGGCGCTGGCGCGCAGTGTCGAGGATGCATTCCCGGGGGCGACGGTCAGCTTCGGGGAACTGGATGGCCGGCTCGCGCTGCGCTTCCACCAGCCCGGGCTGCTGCGGCCACTGTCGATGGCCGAACTGTCCGACGGCACGCTGCGTTTCCTGTTGCTGGCAGCGGCGCTGCACACGCCTCGGCCGCCGCCGCTGCTGGTGCTCAACGAGCCCGAGACCAGCCTGCATCCGGATCTGCTGCCGGCGCTGGCACGCTTGATCATCGCCGCAAGTGCGCGCAGCCAGGTCTGGGTGGTATCGCATGCCACGCGCTTGATCGCCGCGCTGGAGCAGGCACCGCACTGCCATTCGATGCACCTGTACAAGGAGCATGGGCGGACGCTGCTGGGCGGGCAGGGCCTGCTGGATGCACCGGCCTGGCATTGGCCGCAGCGCTGAGACGGGTACCGGGAAGATCCGCGCAATGCGCGGACACACTCAATCGGCGATGTTGCGCGCTTCGGATGTGCCGAGGATCTCCGGATGCTGCACGCGCTTGCGGCGGTTCAGCAGCGGATGCAGGAACACGGCACCGACGATGATCGCCACGCCCAGATAGAACCACGGGGTGACTTCATGCTGCTCGCGCAGCAGCACCACGGCCAGCAACACGGCGTAGACCGGCTCCAGGTTGGTGACCAGCTGCACGGTGTAGGCGCTGAGGTGGCGCAGCGCGACCAGGGCCAGGGCGAACGGCAGCAGCGTGCAGACCCCGGCCAGCACCAGCAGCAGGATGCCGTCGTGCAGGTCGGGAACGATCCACAACGGGCTGGCCAGCGCCGGCAGCAGGTACGGCATCAGCGGTGCCAGCAGGGTCAGGGTGATGGTGCCGGCGCCCAGCTCCAGCGCAGTTACCGTCAGCGGATCGGCATGGCTGACCATGCGCTTGTTGAGCGAGCCGAACACTGCCACCAGCAGGGCCGAGAGCGCGCCGATCAACACGCCCATGCGCATGCCGTCGGGCACGCCGCCCACCACCAGCGCCACACCGGGCAGCACGGCCAGGCCGAAGGCCAGCTCGCGCATCTGGAACGGGCGTTTGGCCACCCACGGTTCGATGATCGAAGTGAACACCGGTGCCAGGGCGATGCAGGTCGCAGCAACCGAGGCATTGGCCAGCTTCACCGCGCCATAGAACGTCAGCCAATGCAGCGCAACCAGCGCGCCGATGCCGGCATAGCCGGCGACCAGCCGCAGCGGCAACGTACGCAGCCCGCGCCAGACCCGCGGCAGCAGTGCCAGCATCGCCACCACCAGCAGCATCCGCCACCACACCAGCGGCAGCGCGGGCAGGGTGATCAACTTGCCGAGGATGGCGGTGACGCCCCACAGCAGGACACAGAAGTGGATCTGCCAAAGCGCTTTGCGGGTGTCGGGTGTGCTCATCGCCCTATTGTGAGGCAAGGCGCATCGGCGGGCGATGCCTGTGGCATGCTCGCGGCGTTGCCACGAGGGAGCCGTGCATGCCCGCTGCCAGTTTTCTTCTGCTGCGCGGCTGGGCGCTGTTGACCGCGCTGGTCGCGGCAGCATCGCTGCTGCTGCAGTTCGCCCTGCTGATGCGCGGCATCGGCGCCAGCCTGGGCCCCGGCGTGGCGAGCCTGCGCTTCTTCAGCTACTTCACCATCCTCAGCAATCTGGCCGTGTGCCTGGGCTGCGTCCGGCTCTGCCGCGGCCGCGCCTTGCGACCGACGGTGGCCGCCACTCTGGCACTGTGCATCGGCGTCACCGGCCTGATCTATCTGCTGGCGCTGCAGGGGCTGTGGCAGCCAACTGGCCTGCAGTGGTGGGCCGATGTCGGTCTGCACTACGTGGTGCCGCTGCTGTATCTGGCCGGTTGGGCGGGGCTGCTGCCTCATGGTGACCTGCGCTGGCGTGCGTTGGGCGCGGTCCTGCTGGTGCCGCTGGCCTACCTGGGCTGGGCGATGCTCACGGCCTCGTGGCTGGGCAGCGCACCGTATCCGTTTCTGGAAGTGCAGCGGATCGGTTCACGTGCATTCGGCCTCAGCCTACTGCGCGTCGGCGGGGTGTTCGTGCTGGGCTGGACACTGCTATGGGCCGTGGATCGCTGGCGCCGTCGATGAGACGTTGCAACGCCATCGCCGCCGCCGGGTTGCGTGCCTTGCCGGCGCCGATGCACAGCAGGTAGACCTCGCGCGGCGCGGCCGCGGCCGGTGGGGCCAGGCAGGGCAGGTCCTCCACTATCTCGCCTCCGGCCCAGCACCGCGCGCGCCCGGCCCAGCGCTGCTGCATCGGCAGGGGCAGACCTTCGCTCAGCCTGGCCTGGCTGCGTTTGATCCGTGCATAGACGAAGCCGGCGGTGATGTCACCGTGCAACGGTGACTCGTCGCTGTCTTCGATCACCAGGGCCACGCCATGCCGGCGCGCCGCTTCGACCAGTTCGCTTCCATGGACGCTGGCGTTGCGCACCTCCAGTGCATGCTGCAACACCGTTCCATCCAGCCGCTTTGGCAACTGTGCCATGAAGGTGTCCAGCGCCTCGGCATCGGCCGGGTGCTGCGGGTCGAACTGCCAGAGCAACGGGCCAAGCCGGTCGCCGAGAGCGATGGCTGCCTGCAGGAACGAGCCAGCTGCCTCGACCGTGGACGATAGATCTCGCCGCTGCACAAGATGGCGCGGCGCTTTCATCGAGAAGCGGAAGCCGTCCGGCGTCTGCGCGGCCCATTGCGCACACTGGGTCGCTGTCGGGGTGCGGTAGAAGGTGCCGTTGATTTCGATGCAGCGCAACGCGCGGCTGGCGTAGGCCAGCTCTTCGCGCTGGATCAACCCTGGTGGATAGAAGGCGCCACCACGCCATTGCGGGTACACCCAGCCGCCGATACCGCAGCGGACCGGCGCCGTAGACGCTGATCGTGCCGTCATTGCGTGTGTTCCGCCCGCCACGGATCGTAACTGCCGAACCACCACAGGTAGCCTTCCGGGTCGGCGCAGGCATAGCCACGCCCACCGTAGGCCTGGTCGGCGATGTCGATGACGATGCGCGCACCGGCGGCCTTGGCCCGTGCATAGTGGGCGTCGGCGTCGGTGACAATCACGCAGGCGCTCTGGGTCTGCCGACCGCCGACTTCATCGGGCATCACCGCCAGCTTGGCCCATTCGCCGCTGTTGCTGGCAGATCCGAGCATGATCATGCCCTGGCCGAACACCAGCTGTGCGTGGTGCACGGTATCGCCGTCGGCATACACGGCCTGCGCGTGAAAACCGAACGCGCGCTGCAGCCAGTCGATGGCCGCCAGCGCATCGCGGTAGCGCAGGCACGGAATGATGGTGGAGCCGTTGCTGCTCTGGCCGTTCGCACCCATGACACCCCTCCTATGGCACAGGGCAGGCTGCACCCGGGACCGTTACCATCGCGCGAAACCCCGGTGACGGCGTGCACATGGCCGCTACCCCTGTTCGGAGATGGTGCTGGATGAATACCTGGATCGGAGGAGCCGTGCTGCTTGCGTGCACGACCATGGCCAATGCGGCGACGCCGCAGCAGCTGCAGGACCTGGATGCGACCGTCGAGCGCGTGCGCGCGCAGTTCGACGTACCCGGTATCGCCGTGGCCGTGGTCAAGGACGGGCAGGTGGTGCTGGAGCGCGGCTGGGGCGTGCGTGAACTGGGCAAGCCGGCGCCGGTCGAGGCCGACACCCTGTTCGCCATCGCCTCCAACACCAAGGCCTTCACTGCCACCTCGCTGAATCTGCTGGCCGAGGACGGCAAGCTGAAGATGGACGACAAGGTGATCGACCACCTGCCATCGTTCCGCATGTCCGATCCGTTCGTGACCGGGCAGATGACGATCCGCGACCTGCTTTCGCACCGCAGTGGCCTGAGCCTGGGCGCGGGCGACCTGCTGTTCTGGCCGACCACGTCCTACAGCAATGCCGAAGTCGTGCAGCGCCTTGGCCAGGTGCCGCTGAAAGGTGGTTTCCGCGAGCGCTATGCCTACGACAACATCCTGTATGCGGTCGCCCAGCAGGTGGTCGAGCACGTCTCGGGCATGAGCTACCAGCAGTTCCTGCAGACGCGCATCTTCGACAAGGTCGGCATGGCCGGCACGCGTTACAACGCCGATCACCTCAGGGCTGGCGACAACGCTGCGGTCGGTCACGCCAAGTACGATTTCAAGGATCTGCGTACCGTTGCGCCGTTGACCTGGTCGAACAACGCCGGGGCCGGTGGCATCTGTTCCAGTGCCCACGACATGGCACGCTGGATGCAGGTGCAGCTGGCCGAAGGCAAGCTGGCCGATGGCACGCCGCTGTTCACTGCCAAGAGCCAGCAGCAGATGTGGCAGATGATCACGCCGCAGACGATTCCGGCGCCGAGCGTGCCGGAGCTGGCGCCGGCGCGGGCCAACTTCGCCGGCTATGGCGAGGGCTGGAGCCTGAGCGACTATCGCGGCCAGAAGCTGGTCTGGCACACCGGTGGCTGGCCGGGCATGGTTTCGCGGCTGACGCTGGTGCCGGGCGAGAAGCTGGGCGTGGTGGTGCTGACCAACCAGGAAGTGGGTGCGGCATTCAATGCGATCACGCTGAGCGTGCTTGATGCCTACCTGGGCGGTGAAAAGCACGACTGGGTGGATGCCTATGCGAAGGGCGTGGCCAAGGGCCAGGACAAGGCCGACGAAGCGTGGGCCAAGCACCAGGCGGAGCGTGACAAGGGCAGCAGGCCGTCATTGCCGCTGGCCGGGTATGCGGCCACCTACCGCGATCGCTGGTATGGCGACATGGTCATCCGCGCGGAAGGCAAGGACCTTCGGCTGCGCTTCGCAAAGACGGCACAGTTGAGCGGCCGCCTGGAACACTGGCAGCACGACACCTTCATCGTGCGCTGGGATGATCGCTCGCTCAATGCCGATGCGTTCGTGAATTTCAGCCTGGACCCGGATGGAAAAGTGCGCGAGGTGCGCATGCAGCCGATCTCCGACCTGACCGATTTCAGCTTCGATTTCCAGGATCTGCTGTTCACCCCGGTGAAATAACGCCGCCGGGCGTGGCGCTACTGTTTGGCCGAGCGGATTGGTAGCGCCGGACCACGTCCGGCGAGCGCGTAGCGCGGTTGCAGGGGCCGCCGGGCATGGCCCGGCGCTACCCGGAACCGGGGGCGGTCGTCGGCCGGCGTACACACGCGGCGTGGGATACTCCGTCGGCTATCGATGGCGAGGGAATGCGATGTTCCGTTGGTTTGAATCCCTGATTCCGGTGTTTCCGCCCATTGACGGGCGCATGCCGCCGCGCACCGTGGTGCCGTTCTACCTGCACTACCTGCGACCGGTGTGGCCGGTGCTGCTGGCCACCCTGATCGCCGGCCTGCTGCTGGCGCTGGTGGAAGTGGCGATGTTCGATTTCCTCGGCCGCATCGTCGACATGGTTGCCGAGCAGCCGGGCGCGGACTTCTTCCGGCGCCATGCCGATACCCTGGGCTGGATGCTGTTCATCACGGTCATCGCGCGCCCGATCCTGGTCGGCCTGCACAACCTGCTGGTCAACCAGGCCATCGTGCCGGGCCTGAGCAATCGCTCGCGCTGGTTGATGCACAACTACGTGGTGCGGCAGAGCCTGAGCTTCTTCCAGAACGACTTCGCCGGCAGCATGGCCAACCGGGTGATGCAGACCGGTACCTCGCTGCGCGAGTCGGCGGTGCAGATGGTCGATTCGCTGTGGTACATCGTGGTCTACACCGGCACCGCGCTGTACCTGTTCGCGCAGGCCGACTGGCGGTTGATGGTGCCGCTGATCCTGTGGCTGCTGGCCTACGTGGTGATCATGATCTACTTCGTGCCGCGCGCGAAGGAACGCGCCTGGATCGCGTCAGAGGCGCGCTCCAAGGCGATGGGGCGCATCGTCGACGGCTACACCAACATTCCCACGCTGAAGCTGTTCGCCCATGGCGGCCGCGAGCAGGCCTATGTCGCCGATTCGATCCAGGAACTGGCGGTCAAGCACCGCGCGCAGACCCGGATCACCACCGGCATGGACCTGACCATCGCCATCGTCAACGGTTTCCTCATCGCCGGTACCTGCGGCCTGGCGTTGTGGCTGTGGAACGGCGGACACATCACCGTCGGCGCGATCACTCTGGCGACCGGTCTGGTGATCCGCATCCACAACATGTCCGGTTGGATCATGTGGACCATCAACGGCATCTTCGAAGACATCGGCACCGTGCAGGATGGCATCACCACCATCGCCCAGCCGCTGACGGTGCAGGACCGCGAGGATGCGGTGCCGCTGCAGGTGACACGTGGCGGTGTGCATTTCCAGGATGTCCATTTCCATTACGGCAAGAAGGGTGGCGTGATCGCTGGCCTTGAGCTGCTGGTGAAGCCGGGTGAGAAGATCGGTCTGGTCGGCCCATCCGGTGCCGGCAAGTCGACGCTGGTGAACGTGCTGCTGCGGCTGTACGACCTGGAAAGCGGTCGCATCCTGATCGACGACCAGGACATTGCCTACGTCACCCAGGAAAGCCTGCGCCAGCAGATCGGTGTGGTTACCCAGGACACCTCGCTGCTGCACCGTTCGATCCGCGACAACCTGCTGTACGGGCGCCCGGATGCCAGCGACGAGCAGCTGCGCGCGGCCGTGGCCAAGGCGCGCGCGGAAGCCTTCATCGATACGCTGGTCGACGGCGAAGGGCGTCGTGGCTACGACGCGCACGTCGGCGAGCGCGGCGTGAAGCTGTCCGGTGGCCAGCGCCAGCGCATCGCCATTGCCCGCGTGCTGCTGAAGGATGCGCCGATCCTGGTGCTGGACGAGGCCACCTCGGCGCTGGACTCGGAAGTGGAAGCGGCGATCCAGGACAACCTGGACGAGCTGATGGGTGGCAAGACGGTGATCGCGATCGCCCATCGACTGTCGACCATCGCCCGCATGGACCGGCTGGTGGTGATGGACCAGGGCCGCATCGTCGAGACCGGTACCCATGCCGAGCTGATCGAGGCTGGCGGGCTGTACGCACGCTTGTGGGCGCGGCAGACCGGTGGGTTTGTCGCCGCCGGGGAGTAGATCCACGCCATGCGTGGATGCACCGCTCGGAAGGCAATGCTCCACAGGGTTGGTTGAAAGGAAACTGGGCTGATTTCTTGCTGCCAAGACCAGGAAAAGGTGCGCCTTGAACATTACCGACTTTCTGCTGATGGACTATGAGGGTGATGAAATCGAAGCGGATGCGCATGGCAGCAACATCGCATTCCTCTGCTTCGACTGCGGGCATCCAGTCCTGGCCAGCGCGTTGGATGAGCAGCGGGGCAGCGACGAGGAGCATCCGTCCAAATGCCGTGGCTGCGGTGCAGAGTATTTTCTCGATGTCCGGCCACACGCGGAAAAACTCTACATCCACATGCTCTGAACCGACGAGCATCCACGCATGGCGTGGATCTACTGCAGGATCCGGGTGGATGGGATGCGCCTGCACACATGGAAATGAAAACGGCCCGGGTCTCCCCGGGCCGTTTTCGTTCAACTCACACCCGACCGATCACTCGATCGGCTGGTCCAGCATCAGCTGGCGCGCGAAGCGCACCGGCGGGGCGCCGTAGGACAGCATCTGGTCGTGGTAGGCCTTCAGGTTGAACTTGTCACCCAGCTTGTCCTGCATCGCCTTGCGGGTGTCGAAGTGTTCCTGTGCACCGACGAAGTAGGTCGGCAGCTGTGCCGAGGTCAGCTGCGCACGCACCCACTTGCCCGAGGCTTCGCTTTCCTGCTGGAAGGCGTCGTGGGTCATCAGGTGCATCGCCTTCTCGCGATCCCAGTTGTCCACGTGCACGCCCTGGTCGAGGATCGCGTTGGAGATGGTGCGCAGGTAGAACTTCAACTGCACCAGGTGGAACAGCGGGTCGTTGTTGAGGTAACCCTGCTCCTGCATCATGCGCTCGGTGTAGACCGCCCAGCCTTCGGCGAACAGGCCCGAGCGCAGCACGGCGCGCAGGGTGGAGGGGAACTTGGCCGAGTGCCAGCCTTCCAGGTAGTGGCCCGGGGTGCCTTCGTGGATGCTCAGCAGGTGGATCATGCGCGAGTTGTACTCACGCAGGAACGAGTCAACCTGCTTGTCGTTCCAGTCGTCCGGAATCGGCGAAACGGCGTAGAACGTCTTCAGGTTCTTGTCCAGCGGGCCCGGCGAATCGCAGTACGCCACGGCCACGCCACGCTGGAATTCCGGCATCAGGATGATGTCCACCGGCGCGTCGGGCAGGGTCATCAGGTCGTGCTCGCGGACGAACGCGGTGGACTGCTCCAGTGCGGCCTTGGCATCGTCGACAACCTTGTCGCGCGCCGGCTTGTCAGCGTAGGCCAGCTCCAGCGCGGCCTCGATCGCCTTCTGCTGCTGTTCGTCGCTCGGCTGCGCCGGCATTTCCGGTGCGCCCGGCTTGTCCTTCAGCACGGTCTGCGCGATGCCGTACATGTCCTCGCGCACGCGCTTCAGTTCGGCGCGCGCACGCTCACCGATCTCCTGCCGCGACAGCGAGGAATTCAGCGCGAACTTCAGCTTCTGGTCGTACTTTTCCGCACCGATGCGGAAGTCACCCTTGGCGTTCGGCACCAGGGTCTTGTCCAGCCAGGTCTGCTGCTCGTCCACGGCCTTCTTCAGGCCGTCGATGGCGGCCTGCAGGCGCTGCTGGTCGGCCTGCGGCAACTCGCCGATGTGCGGGGTGATGAAGGTATCGACGATGCTGAGGATGCCCTTGTTCTGCTTGGCCACGGTCTCGGCATGGATCTTCGGCACGCGTGCCGGATCCAGGTTTTCGCGGGCCTGGGCAAAGATCGCCGGCAGCTTTTCCATGCGCGCGGTGGCCGACTTCAGGCGCTCCGGCAGCGGCGCGAACTCGCGCGCCATCAGGCCGTAGATCGCGCTGCCGGCGATACCGTTGTACAGCTGCGGGTCCCACTTGCCGGACTGCATCACCTCGGCATTCCAGATTTCCGACTGCAGCTGGTTGCGCAGGATCGCTGCATCTACCTGGTTCTCGCGGCCCAGCTTGGCCACCTCGATCTTGTCCAGCTCGCCCAGCAGGCCCTTGTAGGCGTCCACGGTCTTCTGCTGGCCGGCCGCGCTCAGGTCGTCGATCTCGCTGTCATAGCGGTGGTCGCCGATCTGGGTGGCGCTGACCGGGGACAGCTGCATCCAGGTGTCCAGGGCACGCTTGGACAGGTCGGCGAAGGCGGCATCGACCGCCGCATCACCAGCCTGCTGGCTGGCGGCCGGGGTGGAACCGTTGGTCGGGGCATCGGCCGGCTGGCAACCGGCAAGGGCGGCGACGAGGGCGAGGGCAAGAAGATGCGGGCGCATCGGCATTCCTGTACGGGGTCAATCCCCGAGCATAGGCCCCCGGGGCTGCTTTGTCCCCGTGCCATAGGATTACCATGGGCGCACACAAGGACCCTCCAGCGGAGCGCAGGACATGGAATACCAGGGAAGCTGCCATTGCGGCAGGATCGCATTCACCGTGCAGGCTGATGCACCCATCAAGGACGTCATCGACTGCAACTGCTCGATGTGCCGCCGCCGCGGCAGCCTGCTCTGGTTCGCCCCGCGCGAGGCGTTCCAGCTGGGCACCGACATCGCCGACGTGGCGACCTACCAGTTCAACACCCACAACATCGATCACCATCACTGCCGCGCGTGCGGCACCGCGCCGTACAGCGAGGCGGTGGACCCGCGCAGTGGCCTGCCGATGGTGGCGATCAACGTGCGCTGCCTGCCACAGGTAGAGTTGGGTGGATTGTCGATCACCTCGTTCGATGGAGCCTCGCGATGACGGCGCCTCGCGTGTGGACGCGTGTGGTTATCGTGCCGGCATTGCTGCTGGCGCTGGCGGCCTGTGCCAAGAACGGTGAGCGAGCGCAGGAGTCCGGCGCAGTCGCTGCCGATGCCGATGCCGCTGTCGCTTCGCCGGAAGGCGCTTTCCTGGCCTACGAGCACGATGTGCAGGTGCAGCTGGAAGCGGCGCAGATCGCGCCGCGCATCCAGCAGGTCGCGCAGGCCTGCCAGAACGCGAAGTTCGGTGAGTGCGCGGTGCTGCAGGTGGATCAGCGCAGTGGCGAACAGCCCAGTGGCGAAGTCAAGGTTCGCATCGCGCCGAAGGGCGTGGAATCGCTGATCGGCCTGGCCGGCGAAGGCGGCAAGCTGCAGGCGCGCAACACGCGTGCCGAGGACCTGGCCCAGCAGGTGGCCGACACCGCGCTGACCAAGGCTCGGCTGGAGAAGGAGCACGCGCGGCTGCTGTCCTACCAGGACCGCGGCGATCTGAAGATCGAGGATCTGATGGCGATTACCACCCGCCTGTCAGAGATCGAAGCGGGTGTGGAGCAGGCCACCAAGGACGCCGCCCAGCAGCGCAGGCGCATCGATACCCAGCTGGTGACGATGCATTTCGACACCACCTCCGGCCAGCGCAGCCGCAGCGAGATCGGCGAAGCACTGAGCGAGTCGGGCAGCATTCTCAGCACCAGCGTGGCATTCCTGATCCGTGCTGCGGCCGCTTTGCTGCCGGTGGGCGTGGTGGCGCTGGTGATGGCCTGGATCGTCCGTGCGCTGATCCGTCGTCGCCGCCGCAAAGCCTGATCGACACCGCGCGATGCGCTCGCCGGGCATGGCCCGGCGCTACCGGAATGTGCAGAAGGTAGCGCCGGGCCATGCCCGGCGGCTGTTCACCCTTCGTCGGTCTCGTACTCGACGAACACATCCAGTTCCAGCGCCAGTTCCTGCACCGCATCGCGCACCTTCTGCGCGGTGCTTTCGTTGCCCACTTCCACTTCCAGTTCGTGGGTACCCGGGCCGATGTCGTCGGACAGCCCGGCCGAGCTGGAATCATCGTCGTCCATGTGCGGCATCAGGTCGTCGGTCTCTTCGACGTGTTCGATGCCTTCCAGGCCGAGCAGCAGGTCGCTGATCGCGCGGGCATCGTCTTCGGTTCCGGTAATTCGCAGTCGCAGCAGGGCCATGGCAGAAGCACGTTGTGGGGTTCGCCTGCAGCCTAGCCAGCGCCGGGCAAAGATCGGGTGAGGGCGCAGTCAGCCGGGTGTGCTCGGGCGCCCCAGCAGGCTGTCGGGCAACGCGGGAACCGGCGTGCGTTCGTCCTGCGCCTGACCCAGCAACCAGTCGATGAACAGCCGCGCGGCAGGGCTGGGCGGCCGCCCTTCGGCATGCACCACGTAGTACGCGTAGCGTGCCTTCAGTGCAGGGCCTGGCAGGCGCACCAGCTCATAGCGCTGCAGATAGGGCTGGGCGACGTGGGTGCGCGCCAGCACCGCGCCCATGCCATACACCGCCGCGCGCATCGCGTCGGTACTGTCGGCGAAGGTGTGCATCGCCGGCAACGGCGACGGCGGGCGCACGCCGGCGTGGCGGAACCAGTCGCGCCAGCCCTGTGGTGACAGATCACTGAGCAGCGGCAATCCGGCGATGCGTGCCGGGTCTTCCAGTGCTTCGACACCGGGCAATGCCGGGGACGCGACGGGAAAGAGGTTGTCGTCCATCAGGTGCTGCGCGTGCAGCCCGGGCCATTGGCCCAGTCCATAACGGATGCCCACCTCCGGGCCGTTTTCGTCGTAGCGGTCCAGGCCACTACCCGTGTGCAGCTCGATGCGGATGTGTGGATGGGCCTGGGTGAAACGCGGTAGACGTGGCAACAGCCAGCAATACGACAATGAGCGCAGCGTAGCGATCCGCAGCGGCACGCTGTCCGCGTCCGGCTGCAGATGGTGGGCGACGGCGGCCACATCGGTGAACGCGGCGCTGGCGGCGTCGGCCAGCTGCCGGCCTTCGGCCGTCAGTCGTACCCCGCGCGCATGGCGCAGGAACAAGCGCGTGGCCAGCACCTCTTCCAGGCGACGCACATGGTGACTGACCGCGCTGGCGGTCAGATGCAGTTCCTGCGCCGCCTGGGCGAAGTTCTGATGGCGCGCGGCGACCGCGAAAACGGCCAGCGCAGGGAGCAGGGAAGGGCGCAGCAGCATGTCCAGCCTCAAGCCATATTTGTGGCTGGCAGCGATACTACGCGCTTGTGCAGCGGGCGTCTGCGGCCGATCCTGTGTGGCCAGACCAGCGCCACGTTGACGGACGGACACAGAAGATGAATGCGATACCCCAGGCGACCGAGCGTGATTGGCGCACACCGCTGGAACTGACCCTGCTCGGCGCGATCTGGGGCTGCTCGTTCCTGTTCATGCGGGTGGCGGTGCCCTCGTTCGGTCCGTTCGCCCTGGTCGAGGTGCGGCTGGTGCTGGGCGCGCTGGTGCTGCTGCCGTTCCTGTGGCGCGCCCGCGCGCAGTTCCCACCGCGCCGCTGGCTGTGGCTGGCACCGATCGGTCTGGTCAATTCGGCGTTGCCGTTCGTGCTGTTCGCGTACGCCGCAGAGCGTGCGCCGGCCGCCATCGGTGCGATCTGCAATGCGATGACCGTGCTGTTCGCCGCGTTGATTGCGTTCCTGTTCTTCGGCGAGAAGATCGGTGTGCGCCGCGCGGGCGCGCTGCTGGTCGGTTTTGCCGGCGTGGTGGTGCTGGCCACGGCCAAGATCTCGGGGTTGAGCATCGGCACGGCAGTGCTGGCCGGTGCGGCAGCCTCGCTGCTGTACGGACTGGGCGTGAACCTGGTGAAGCGGCACATGACCGGTCTGCCCTCGGCTGCAGCTGCCGCTGCCACGTTGTCGTGCGCCTCATTGTGGTTGTTGCCGATGGCGCTCACGCATCTGCCGCAGGGCCCGATTCCGGGCAAGGCCTGGGGCGCGGCGATCGCGCTGGGCGTGGTCTGCACCGGATTCGCCTTCCTGATGTTCTATCGCCTGATCGGCCGCATCGGCCCGTCGCGTGCGTCAACGGTGACCTACCTGGTTCCGTTGTTCGGTGCTGCGTTCGCCTGGTTGTTCCTGGGCGAAGCGGTGACGGTGCAGATGTTGATTGCCGGTGCGTTGATTCTGGGCAGCGTGGCGGTCAGCCAGAAGGGCTGAGGCTCATTGGCGCCCACGCATCGGTAGCGCCGGGCCATGCCCGGCGAGCCCTTTTCCGCGGCTGCGGGGAGGTGTCACTTTCTTTGCTCGTGCAAAGAAAGTAACCAAAGAAACACGCCGCCAAACCGCGAGCCGCCGTGCTTCGCACGTCGGTACCCTGCGCTCCTCGGTCCGCCGAGGGACGGCGCGGGAACTCGCTGCGCTCAGACACCCGCGCCTCTTTGCCCTCGCCGGACCTGCGGTGCTCGGCTCGCTCAAGGCGGACCCAGACCAAAGGCTACAGCTGCACCCAGTAGATCCACGCCATGCGTGGATGCATTTGCTGTTGACCTTGCCCTTTCAGTCCGCCTTGAGCGAGCCGAGCATCGCAGGGGAATCAGGGGCGAAGAGGTGCCGATGTCTGAGCGCAGCGAGTTCGGCATCGTCCCCTGATTCGCCGAGAAGCGCAGGGGACCGACGTGCGAAGCACGGCGGCTCGCGGTTTGGCGGCGCGTTTCTTTTGGTTACTTTTCTTTTCGCGCGAAAAGAAAAGTAACGCCCATGAACAATGAAGCATCTTCAGCACGCGTCATGTGCAGGAAGCCAAGCCACTACCGCACCGGCACCGGAATATTGCACAGGTCGATATGCCCGGCCGGGCGCTTGTAGAAATCATCCACGCGGTTGCGCCGCGCTTCGACCGTGTCGGCGAAGGTCTTCGAGTCGGTGCGCAGCACCTGGATCGGCGTGCGCTCGGCCGCGGGTACGTCGCTGACGCGACGGATCGACACGATCGGTGTGCGCAGCTTCGGGTCGGCGTAGAAGCCCATCGGTGCCGGTCCGCGCGGGATCGCGCTGAGCAGTTCCATGCCCTTCAGCACGCGGCCGACCAGGGTGATGTTGCGGTCCAGCTGGCGCGGCGATTGGCCGGTCACCACGTAGAGTTCTGCACCGATGCTGCTGTCTTCCTCGTTGCTGCGGCCCGCACCCAGCATGCCGTAGCAGTGCGCCAGCCAGGCCTTGCCGGCCTGCGGGTCCTGACCGACCGGGAAGCCGTCGACGAAGCCGGTCTGCGCTGCCCAGCCATCGCGATCCGGCAGCACGCTCACATTCAAACCGCTGTTGGCACGCTCGAATTCGGCCGGCAGCTTGCGCTGTGCGCTGCCGAACGGTTTGGCCTTGGCGGCATCGTCGGCGTCGGCATCGCCGAACTGCACCACGAAGTTGTCCTGTGAGCGGTAGATGCTGGTGCCGTCCCAGAAGTGCTCATGGGCGAAGGTCTGGATGTTGGCGACATGGCGCGGGGCGAACTGCGGCGCCAGCTCGATGATCACCCGCCCGGCCGGCAGGTCCATGTACAGCAGGTTGGCCGGGTCCGGCGTGCGCCAGTCGCTGGCGGCCGAGGCCTCCAGGATCTGTTGGGGGCTGCGGTAGGGCGTGGCCGCGCTGGCGAGTGCAGGCAGCAGGCAGGCCAGGGCGAGGGTGGTCAGGGCAGGACGGCGACGGTGCGGCATGGGATCCCCGGAGCATGAACGAGGCTTCGATTCTGCGCGAGTCGCTGCTGTTGCGCCAATCCTGCAGACTGGCTGTCGCGCCGCCCCTGCGGCACGATGTGCTTCCTTTGCATGGACGCACGAAATGCCAATGCTGGATCCAGGGGCCAAACTGCAGGCGATGGTCGATGGCTATCTGAAAGGCAATATCGATGAAGGCGAAGACGGTGTCGGCTGGCTGCATGCACAGTCGCCACGGATGCTGGTCGATATCGATGGCCGCCGGCGCAGTTGGTGGGCGCCGCGGAACAGTGAGCTGCTCGACTGCCTTCAGGTCAGTCCGCAGGCACCCGTCGCAGTGCAGGCGGCTGCGTTGTTTCTCGCCGGCGCGGACGGCAATGGTCACACGCGTCAGGCGGCGCTGCAGCGGATGGGCGCCCTTGCAGGACGTCTGACGCTTTCCAGTGCGTTGCTGCGCTGCAATGACTGGGTCCCTGAGGTGCGGGTTGTAGCCCAGCAGGTGGTGGAAGTTCTGCTGTCCCGCTGCAGCATCGACGACGTGCTGGCAGCGTGGCCGCTGGCGGTTCGCTTGCAGGATGCGCAGCGGGTGGATGCCGATTGGCGCAGGGATACGCTGGAGGGCTGGCTATCGGCGCCCTCGCAGCGGGCAGTGCTGGGTGGCCTGCTCGTCCATCGTGACTCACGTACGCGGCTGAGCGCCCATGCGATCGCCTTCGATGTCCACCCAGAGCGTGTGGCGATCCGTGCGCGCGCGCTGCGGGACAGCGATCCGCGCATTGCACGCATGGCCTTCCAGGACCTTCTCGATGAGGGCGACCCATCGCAGGTGCTGGAGCAGTGCAGCATCGCGCTGACGGCTCCCTCCAGCCAAGTGCGCGCGTCGGCCCTGCGTACGTTGGTGGCGCATGAGGTGGAAGGGATCGACGTGTTTGTCGAGGATGCACTGTTCGACCGTGCACGGGCCGTCCGCAGTCTGGCGGCATTCCTGGTGCGGCAGCGCCACGCAACGCCGGCCATCGAGTTGTGGCGCAGCGCATTGGCGCAGCAGACAGCGGGGCGCTGGCGCGTGGCGCTGGAAGCGCTGGCCGACCATGCCGTCGCTGAGGACGTTGCACTGTTGCGGTCGCTGTATCCACGGGTGACGGCGCGCCATCGGCGCAATTGCGTACGAGGCTGGATACGGGCCGAGGGCGGCGCAGGGCTGGCGTTGCTGCGCGTTGCGCTGGAGGAGCCGGGGCGAAGCATCCACGAACTGTTGACCCACGCGCAGGCGGACTGGGTAGCCGAACTGGACGCCCCCCGGCTGCTGGCGTTCTGCCATGACGGTCCTTCCCCGGTGGCTCAGACCGGGCTGCTTCGGCTGCTGCCCCACATGCCGTTGTGGCAGCATCTGGAACTTCTGCTGGATGCGGTCCCGCAGAGGCAGGACGAACGTGCATGGCATCTGCGCCTGGTGGAGAACTGGCTTCGCGTGAGCGAGGGTTACTCACCGCTGTCGGCAGCGCGCCGACAGGCCCTGCTGACCCGCCTTGAACACGGTGGGCACGACCTCTCCAATGCAATGGCACAGCGGTTGGCTGAGGCGGTCCGCCAAGCCTGATGTGGCCGGTGCCCAACCGGCAGAGTGACTAACGACACATTCGCTATACCGAACTTCGCACTACTGTTGACTTCAACGTAGTGGAGGGCCGGTCATGTCCGAAGACGATGTCCACCTGAAGAAGTTCCAGAAGGAGCTCAGCGCCGGCACGGTCTCGTTGGCCCTGCTGGCGGTGCTGGCCCGCGCCGGTGAGCCGCTGTACGGCTACCTGATCGCCAAGGAGCTGGAGCGCGTGGGCGAGGGCGTGCTCAGCGGCAAGCAGAGCGCGCTGTACCCGGTGCTGCGCAACCTCGAAGGCGCAGGCCTGCTGGAGAGTCATGTGGAGCCATCCAGCAGCGGGCCGCCGCGCCGCTACTACCGCATCAACGCGCGTGGCCGGGAGGTGCTGGAGCAATGGCGCCAGGCCTGGCGTGACACCCGTGATTCCGTCGATTCCGTGTTGGAGGGGATACCGCAATGAACGACCTGAACCTGGCAGGCAACAGTCTGCCGAGCACCATTCCGCAGTACCTGGCGCAGTTGCGTGCGGCACTGGACGGTGCCGATCCGGCGATGGTGCAGGACGCCCTGTACGACGCCGAGGAATACCTGCGCTCTGAACTGGCAGCGCAACCCGGCCGCAGCGAAGCCGAGGTCATCGCCGACGTCGCCGGCAGCTACGGTGCACCGGACGAGGTGGCCGAGATCTATCGCGAAACCGAGCTCACGGTGAACCGCGCGCTGCGTACGCCGCGGGCCGACACGGGCCCGGTGCTGCGTGCCGCGGCCGAGGCCAGCGGTGCTGCACCGGCGGCGCAGCCGGCAGCCCCCGTGCAGCGTTCGCTGCTGGCGCGCTTCTTCGGCGTGGTGACCGACCCGCACACCTACGGCGCGCTGTTCTACATGCTGTTGTCGCTGGCCACCGGCATCTTCTTCTTCACCTGGGTGGTCACCGGCCTGTCGCTGTCGCTGGGGCTGCTGATCCTGATCATCGGCGTTCCGTTGACCGTGCTGTTCTTCGGCTCGGTGCGTGGACTGGCGTTGCTGGAAGGGCGGCTGGTGGAAGCGCTGCTGGGTGAGCGCATGCCGCGCCGGCCGCAGTATACCGACCGCAGCCGCAGCTGGCTGCAGCGTGTCGGCGACATGTTCACCGATGGCCGCACCTGGCTGACCCTGCTGTACTTCGTGCTGATGCTGCCGCTGGGCATCATCTACTTCACCATCGCGGTGACCCTGCTGTCGCTGTCGTTGGGTTTGATCTGGGCGCCGGTGGCGGCGATCTTCAGTGGCGACATCCCCGGCCTCTACATCAACGACGTGAATGTGCTGCCGATGGCGGCCTCGCCGCTGGTGGCCATCGTGGTTGCAGGGGTGGGCGTGTTGTTGCTGCTGCTGACGATGCACCTGGCACGCGGCATCGGCAAGCTGCACGGGATGCTGGCCAAGAACCTGCTGGTGCGGTTGTAGGCCGTCGGGGTCGGATCCCGCGTTGGTAGGTGCCAACCTTGGTTGGCACGATGCCGCCGGCATCGGGATTCACGGCAGAGCGCCAACCAAGGTTGGCATCTACCAGCAGATGCCGGCCAGCGGCCGGCACTACCGGAAGCAGGGCGGGTTACCCCGCCTTGCGGCGCAGCGGGGTGACGTTGCTCTTCTTCTTCGTGGCCTTCGCCGCCGGGGCTTCGGCATGCGCGGCGAAGAAGTCACGCACCTTCGGGTAGACCACTTCGCGCCAGCGGCGGCCGCTGAAGATGCCGTAGTGGCCGGCACCATCGACGATGAAATGCTCGCGGCGGTCAGCAGCAATGCCGGTGCACAGCGACTGCGCCGCTTCGGTCTGGCCGAGGCCGGCGATATCGTCCAGCTCGCCTTCGATGCTCAGCAACGCGGTATCGCGGATCGCCGACGGATCGACCTTCTCGCCGTTGACCACCCACTCGCCACGCGGCAGCAGGAAGTCCTGGAACACCACGGAAATGGTGTCCAGGTAGTACTTGGCCGGCATGTCCAGCACGGCGTTGTACTCGTCGTAGAAATTGCGATGCGCGTCGGCATCCTCCAGGTCGCCCTTCACCAGGTCGGTGTAGAAATCCCAGTGCGAACTGAAGTGGCGGCTGGGATTCATCGACAGGAAGCCGGCGTGCTGCAGGAAGCCGGGATACACGCGGCGACCGGCACCGGGATAGCTGGCCGGCACGGTGTGGATGACATTGTTCTCGAACCACGACAGCGGGTTCTGCGTCGCCAGGTTGTTGACCGCGGTCGGGCTGCAGCGCGCATCGATCGGGCCGCCCATCATCACCAGCGTGCGCGGCGTCGGTTCGCCGCGGCTGGCCATCAATGACACCGCGGCCAGCACCGGTACGGTCGGCTGGCAGACACTGACCACGTGCAGGCGCTCGACGCCAAGATGGCGGATGAACTCCTGGATGTAGGCGATGTAATCGTCCAGCCCGAATTCGCCCTCGCTGCCGGGCACCATGCGCGCGTCGACCCAGTCGGTCACGTACACGCGGTGGTCGCGCAGCAGCGTGCGCACGGTATCGCGCAGCAGCGTGGCGTGATGGCCCGACAATGGCGCCACCACCAGCACGAACGGCTGGTTGAGCATGGTGTGCAGCTGGTCGGCTTCATTGCTGTGGCGCTTGAAGCGCAGCAGCTTGCAGAACGGCTTGCTGAGTTCCTCGTGCACCACGATCGGCACGCGCTCGCCCTCGACCTCGATTTCGTTGATGCCCCACTCGGGCTTCTCGTAATCCTTGCCGATGCGGTGGAACAGCTCATTGACCGCCGCCAGGCGATCAGCGCCGGGCATCTGCGACCACCAGTGTCCCTGGTTGGCGAAGAACCTGGCGTTGGCCTGGGCCTGGTGCACCCAGGGGGCGAGCAGGTTGCGGGTCAGTTCGTGCAGTTGATAGAGCATGCCGACCGAATATGTATGGTCTTATGTTGCCGCGCAGCATAGCGCATCCGACTGTCCCGGACGTTAAGCGCACTCAATGGGCGGTATTCAGCGGGCGGCCTGCTCCAGCGCGGCTGCTTCACCGGCTAGCGCTGGTCCCAGCCAGAGGTGGGACCCGACTGCCTGCAGGCCTTGGCGCGTCAGCTCGCGCCGGTACCAGCGGGCCGGTCGCGACTGGAAGCCGTCATGGTCGCCCTCGAATTCATCTTCGGCGGCGAAGGTCTCCAGGAACGCCACGCCTGCGGTCAGCTCGGCGACACCGGCCAGGCCTGCGCGCAGTTCGCGGTTGGGTACGTAGTGCATCACGTCCGAACAGACCAGGAGATCGACCGGGGCGCAGGGCCGCAGCCAGGCGAAATCGCCGAAGCTGGCCAGGTGCAGGTTGCGGGTGCGGCCGTAGCGGCGCACAGCGTACTCGCTGCTGTCGAAACCGAGGTATTCGACCTTCGGACGCAGTTTCAGCAGCGGCGCGCGCCAGGCGCCTTCGCCGCAGCCGATGTCCAGCACGCTGCGGATCGGTCGTTCCAGGTAGTACTCGGCCGTGGCCACGGCGAGGGCGACCTTGCGCGCCAGGCGTGCACTGCCACCGATATCGGCGCGGCGGTACCAGCGTTGGAAGTAGGCGGCGTCGTAGGTCTTGTCCATGGCGGTCCGGTGCAGTCGTGAAATCGGCGCCTATCGTACGGTGTTGCAGCACACCATGCGTCGATGTGTCGCGGCGGTTGCACGTGGGGTGGCCTCGCCACGACATGCGAGAATGGCGGACATCCACGCCAGCCGCCGGAGCGAGCGCATGCAGAGCTACTACTGGGTCAAGACCTTCCACATCGTGTTCGTGGTGGCGTGGATGGCCACGGTGTTCTACCTGCCGCGCATCCTGGTGAACCTGTCCGAGACGGCGGGGCAGCCGGCGGTGGTCGAGCGCCTGCAGCTGATGGGCATGCGCCTGTACCGCTTCGGCCATTCGATGTTCGGCCTGGCGTTCGTGCTCGGCCTGGTGCTGTGGCTGGGCTACAAGGTGATTCCGGATTTTCCGACCATGGTCGCCCCGGGCGGCGCGGGCTGGCTGCATGCCAAGCTGGGCTTGGTGGTGGTGCTGCTGGCGTACTTCATCTGGATCGGGCGCCTGCTCAAGGGTGTGGCCAAGGGCAGGGCGCTGCCATCCTCGCGCGCGCTGCGCTGGATCAACGAGATTCCGTTGCTGGCGTTCATTCCGATCGTGTGGCTGGTGCTGGCCAAGCCGTTCTGAGGGGCGTCACTTGGACCCGGTAGATCCACGCCATGCGTGGATGCTGTGCGAGGTACAAACAAGAAGAGCCGGGCATCTGCCCGGCTCTTTCGTTTCTGCAATCCCCTGCATGTTGCCGGCCAGCGGCCGGCACTACCAAGCTTGTCTAGCGGCCGGCAGCACCGGGCTTACGCCGCTTCGTACGTGCCGTAGCTGCGCAGGCGCTTGTAGCGCTGGTCCAGCAGTTCCTGGGTGGACAGCGCATCCAGCGCTTCCAGCTCATTCAGCAGCACGGCCTTCAGGCGCTTGGCCATCTGCGTCGGGTTGCGGTGGGCGCCGCCGGTCGGCTCGCGCACGACCTTGTCGACCAGGCCCAGGCCCTTCAGGCGCGGCGCGGTCAGGCCCAGCTGCTCGGCAGCATCCTTGGCCTTGCCGGCGTCCTTCCACAGGATCGAGGCGCAGCCTTCCGGGGTGATGGTCGAGTACACCGCGTATTCCAGCATCACGGTGCGGTCGCCCACGCCCAGCGCCAGCGCGCCGCCGGAGCCGCCTTCACCGATCACGGTGCAGATGATCGGCACCTTCAGCTCGGCCATCTCGATCAGGTTGCGCGCGATCGCTTCGGACTGGCCGCGCGACTCGGCGTCGATGCCCGGCCAGGCGCCGGCGGTATCGATCAGGGTCAGCACCGGCAGGCCGAAGCGCTCGGCCATCTTCATCAGGCGCAGCGCCTTGCGGTAGCCCTCGGGCTTGGGCATGCCGAAGTTGCGCTTGATCTTTTCCTTGGTGTCGCGGCCCTTCTGGTGGCCGATGACCATCACCGAGCGACCATTGATGCGGGCCAGGCCGCCCATGATCGCCTTGTCGTCAGCGAAGGCACGGTCGCCGGCCAGTTCCTGGAACTCATCGCAGATGATGCGGATGTAGTCGGCGGTGTACGGGCGCGACGGGTGGCGTGCCAGCTGCAGCACCTGCCACGAGGTCAGGTTGCGGAAGATCTGTGCGGTACGTACGCGCAGCTTGTCCTGCAGCGCATGCACTTCGGCCTCGACATTGACCGCCGGCCCGGCACTGGCGTTGCGCAGTTCCTGGATCTTGGCTTCCAGGTCGGCGATGGGTTGCTCGAAGTCGAGGTAGTTCGGATTCATCGGAAGCCGTCGTGTAAAGAAGAGGGGAATTCTAGCCGAATGCGCAGGAACGGCCCGTACGCCTTCGTCTGGAAACCGACGGTAGCGCAGTGGGGGCCAGCGGCGCCAGTCGGGCCGCCGGCCGCCGGTTCAGGGCAGGACCAGCGCGCTGCGGGCCATTTCGGTGCTGCGGATCGTCACGAAGTCGTTGTAGGCCTGGTTGGCCGCCACCGGCAGCTTCGCGCCCAGCGTCATGGTGGCGTGGGTGAAGGCCATCTGCGCCTGGAAGTCTTCCTTGCGCAGGGCCTTCTGCTCGCTGGCCGTGGTGGCCTTCAGCCAGCGCGCATAGATGTCGCGCACGGGACCGGCATGGGCCTCGAAGGCCGGGTCCAGCGCGGGCAGCGCGGGCGCCGGTTGCAGCGTGTAGGCGGGTGCCACGTAGCCGGCGGGCTGCTCGCGCTTGTAGGCCCCGGGTTCGCCCATGCCAGCCTCGACATAGGCGATGAAGTCCGGCGCGGTGAAGATCTTGGTGCTGATCCTGCCCCCGGTCGAATCGACGTGGGCAACCACCTGCTCCTCGGGGAACGGCTCGCGCACGCCGAAGTTCCAGGTCTTGTCGATGAACAGGCCGTGGTGCTTTTCGAACGGTCCCTTGAACTCGACCCCACCCAGCTCGATGCCCAGGCCGCTGACGCCGAAGTTCTTCAGCTTGTCCTCGCCGGTCACATAGATCTCGCGCGCGGTCACGTACTCGCTGAGGCTCGGGTTGATCAGGCCGCCGCGGCCGTCGGCGTAGACGATGAAGCGCACGTCGCCGAGGCGGTCGCTATGCAGCTGATGCTCACCGGCAGCCAGGCTGATCGGCCGCGATGCGTGCGCGGCCACCGGCAGTTCCTTGCCATCGATGCTGATCGCCAGCGGTGCATCGGTCGGGTTGTCGATCTCGAAATCGACCTTGGAGGAACAGCCGGCCAGCGCAAGCGCGGCCATCATCGGCAACAACAGGTTCTTCATTGCGGGCAATCGTCCTTGACGTATGCAGCGGGAAAACAACAACGGATCCGGGGCCAGCCTCAGCTGGCCCAGGGTGGGCTGTAGCGCACCTTCAGCGTGCGCACGGCCGGTTCGGCGCGCAGCGCCTCCATCAGCTTGGAATCGACGCGCACCGCGCTCTGCCCGGAGACATCGAGCATGCCGGCGATGCCGCCATCGGGGCCCTTCAGCAGCAGGTCCAGGCGCAGGGGCGTGCGGCCGGGGCGGTGGCGGTCGAGCAGGGCGTCGATGCGTTCCCACACCGGTCGCTGCTGGCGCAGGTCCAGCCGCAGTGACAGGCGCGTGGCGTAGTTCGCACAGACCTCGTCGAAGTCCCAGCACTGGCGGATGCGCAACGCGAAGCCGCCATTGAATTCGTCTTCGCGCAGGCCGCCCTTGACCACCAGGATGCGGTCCTTGGTCATCAGGTGGCCGAACTCGGCCATGGCATCGGAGAACGCGCTGCATTCGACGCGGCCCCGACCATCTTCCAGCTGGATGAAGATCTGGCTCTCGCCCTTGCGGCGCACGCCGACTACCTGGCCGGCAAGCACGGTCTGCACTTCCGGGCGCCAGCGCTTCTCGCCGCCACCACTGTTGCTGTTGGCGCTCCAGATCTTTTCCACCGAGCCCAGGTCGGTACCGACCAGGTCGCGCACATCATCGCGCCAGGGATCGAAGGGGTGGCCGCTGAGATAGAAGCCCAGCGTGTCGCGCTCGCCGTTGAGGCGCTGCAGCAACGGCCATTCGTCGGTTTCCTGCAGCTCCAGGTGGATGGCCTGCACGCCCGGCTCGGGGCCGCCGAACAGCGAGTTCTGGCCAGACGCACGCTCGCGCGCCATCTGTTCGGTGGCCTTGATCACTTCCGGCAGCTGCAGCATCAGCGAGGCACGGTTGTGACCCAGCTCATCCAGCGCACCGCAGTTGATCATGGCTTCCAGCGTGCGCCGGTTGAGCTTGGCCGAACCGATGCGCGTGCAGAAGTCGAGCAGATCGGTGTAGTCGCCGCCGCGCAGGCGCTCGTCCACCACCGCTTCGCAGGCCCCCTGGCCGACGCCCTTGATCGCACCCAGGCCGTACTGGATCGTGTCCGGCGTGGCCGCTTCAAACATGAAGGCGGACTGGTTCACCTTCGGCGGCAGCACGGTCAGGCCGAGGTTGCGCACCTCGTCCAGGAAGCCGACCACCTTTTCGGTGTTGTCCATGTCCGAAGACAGCGTCGCGGCCATGAACTCGGCCGGGTAATGGCGCTTGAGCCAGGCCGTCTGGTAACTGACCAGGGCGTAGGCGGCGGCGTGCGACTTGTTGAAGCCGTAGCCGGCGAACTTCTCCATCAGGTCGAAGATCGCATCGGCCTTGGCTTCGCCGACGCCGTCCTTGGCCGCACCTTCGCGGAAGATCTCGCGGTGCTTGGCCATTTCCGCCGGCACCTTCTTGCCCATCGCACGGCGCAGCAGGTCGGCGCCGCCCAGCGAGTAGCCGCCGACGATCTGCGCCATCTGCATCACCTGCTCCTGGTACACCATGATGCCGTAGGTGTCGCGCAGGATGCGCTCGGTGCGCGGATCGGGATACTCCACGTCTTCGCGCCCGTGCTTGCGGTCGACGAAGGAGGGAATCAGGTCCATCGGGCCGGGGCGATACAGCGACACCAGCGCGATCAGGTCTTCGAAACGGTCGGGCTTGGCGTCCTTCAGCAGGCGGCGCATGCCCGAGGATTCGAACTGGAACACCGCACCGGTATTGCCCGAGGCGAAGATGTCCTTGTAGGTGGGCGCATCGTCCAGCGGCAGCTGGGTGATGTCCACCGGCGGAATGCCGGCGCGCTCGTGGCGCTTGTTGATCGCCTTCACCGCCCAGTCGATGATCGTCAGCGTGCGCAGGCCGAGGAAGTCGAACTTCACCAGGCCGACTTCTTCAACGTCGTTCTTGTCGAACTGGGTGACCGGATTCTTGCCGCGGCCCTCTTCATCGTGTTCGGCGAACAGCGGGCAGAACTCGCTCAGCGGCTCGGGCGCGATCACCACGCCGCCGGCGTGCTTGCCGGCGTTGCGGGTGAGGTCTTCCAGCTGCCGCGCAAGGTCGATCAGATCGCGGACATCGTCCTCGCTCTGGTAGCGCTGGATCAGCTCGGGCGAGGCCATCTCGCTGTCCTTGCCCTCACCCATCGCATCCTTCAGCGAGATGCCGAGGATGTTCGGGATCAGCTTGGCGACGCCGTCGACCAGGCCATAGGGGAAGCCGAGCACGCGGCCGGAGTCGCGCACCACCGCCTTGGCCGCCATGGTGCCGTAGGTGATGATCTGGCTGACCCGCTCGCGGCCATATTTGCGTGCGACGTAGTCGATGACTTCGTCGCGACGGTCCATGCAGAAGTCGATGTCGAAGTCGGGCATCGACACGCGTTCGGGGTTGAGGAAGCGCTCGAACAGCAGGTTGTACGGCAGAGGGTCCAGATCGGTGATCTGCAGCGCCCACGCCACCAGCGAGCCGGCACCGGAACCACGGCCTGGACCGATCGGGATGCCCTGCGCTTTGCCCCACTGGATGAAGTCGGCCACGATCAGGAAGTAGCCGGGGAAGCCCATCTTGATGATGGTGTCCAGCTCGAACTCGAGGCGGTCGCTGTAATCCTGCGCGGTCATGCCGGGCGCGATGGGATTCTTTTCCAGGCGCGCGGCCAGGCCCTTGCGCGATTCGCTGCGGATCCAGCTGTCCAGCGTCTCCTCGTCGGGCACCGGATAGTCGGGCAGGAAGTAGGTGCCCAGGCGCATCTCGATGTTGCAGCGCTCGGCCAGCGCCAGCGTGTTGTCGATCGCATCGGGGATGTCGGCAAACAGCGCGCACATCTCCTCGGCCGACTTCAGGTACTGCTGGTCGCTGTACTCGCGTGGGCGCTTGGGGTCATCCAGCACGCGGCCGGTGGAGATGCACACGCGTGCTTCGTGCGCGCTGAAATCGGATGGCGACAGGAAGCGTACGTCGTTGCTGGCGACCACCGGCAGGCCGCGCTGGCCGGCGGCCATCAGCGCGAACTGGTTGAAGCTTTCTTCGCCGTCGCGACCGGTGCGGGTCAGCTCCAGGTGCAGGCCGTCGCCGAACACGCGCTGCCAGTCGGCCAGCTGCTGTTCGGCCAGGTCATGCTTGCCATCCAGCGCCAGGCGCCCGGCCAGGCTGTCACGGCCGGCCAGGGCGAACAGGCTGGCGTTGCCGGCCTTCAGCCAGTCCGGGTGCACGGCCACGCCGCCCTCGGGGCGATGGCCTTCCATCCAGGCGCGGGTCAGCAGCCGCGACAGGCTCAGATAGCCCTCGCGGTCGCGGCACAGCAGCGTCATCCGCCACGGGTCCTGGCCTTCCTCGGCGATCATCACGTCGGCGCCGGCGATGGGCTTGATGCCCACGCCTTCGGCAGCCTTGTAGAACTTGACCAGGGCGAACAGGTTGTTGAGGTCGGTCACCGCCAGCGCAGGCAGGCCGAGTTCGACCGAACGTGACAGCAGGTTGGCCTGCTTGGCCTTCTTCGGGTCAGCCTGGTCCGGCTTGGCCGGCACGCGGATGGTCGAGTCCGCCAGCGAGAACTCGGTGTGGACGTGGAGATGTACGAAGCGGGAGTTGGACATGCCGGACCAGGTTGGAGCGCGCAGGCCCCGGGTGCAGACGCGGGAATCGTCGCCGGGGTCGGGAAGCGCTGGAGTGCCCGGTCAGGGTAGCGAGGGCAGGGGGTTGCCACAAGGCTTGACAGGGGCACGGCGTGGCGCCGGATTCAGGCGTGCGGGAGGCCGCCTTCTGTAGAGCCGAGCCCATGCTCGGCTGCTGTGGACAGCCGAGCATGGGCTCGGCTCTGCAACTCCAGCAGGCTCAGGCGATGGCCGCGACAGCCGGCGTTTCCAGGCACGCGCGCACCGGGGCGAAGCTGCGCCGGTGCTCCGCGCACGGCCCGTGTTCACGCAGGGCGGCCAGATGCGCCGGGGTGCCGTAGCCCTTGTGCTGGTCGAAGCCGTACTGCGGGTGGCGAGCGTGCAGGTCCAGCATGTAGCGGTCGCGCGAGACCTTGGCCAGGATCGAGGCCGCCATGATCGCGCGGTCGATGCCATCGCCGCCGACCAGCGCCTGCGCCGGCAGCACCAGCCCCTTGGGCACCACGTTGCCATCGATGCGGGCGAAGCCGGCCACGTGGGCCACCGCCGCGACGACATCGCGCATGCCCTGCAGCGTGGCTTGATAGATGTTCAGGCGATCGATGGCTTCCACGTCCACCAGCACCACGTGCCAGGCCAGGGCGCGGTCGAGGATGCGGTCGTGCAGCTGCTCGCGGCGGGCCGCGGTCAGCTGCTTGGAATCATCCAGACCATTCAGTCGTGGCCGCTGCGGATCGAACACCACCGCTGCCACCGCGACGGGGCCAGCCAGCGGTCCCCGACCCGCTTCGTCGACACCGGCGATGCGGTGACCCGGGTCGATCACCGCGGCGCCATCAAACAGGGCCAGGCTGGCCGCTGCGGCATGGCGACGGCTCATGCTTTTTCCTGGCCGCGGACCAACATCTCGCCAACGGCATCGGCTGCACGCGCCGAGGCATTGCGGCGCAGGCGTTCATGCAGGCGCGCGTAGATACCGTGCAGGTCTGCGATCCGCTGCGGGTGGTCGAACCACTGCTGGACGGCCGCAGCCAGTTTCTCCGGCGTGCAGTCGTGCTGCATCAGTTCTGGCGCCAGGTCCTGGCCGGCAAGGATGTTGGGCAGGGCGAAGCGGTCGACCTTGATCAACCCCAGCGCCTTCACCAGGCGGTACGTCAGTTCGTTGACCCGGTAGCCGACGACCATCGGCCGCTTCACCAGCATCGCTTCCAGGGTCGCGGTGCCGGAGGCCAGCACCACCACGTCGGCGGCGATCATCGCGTTGCGCGCCTGGCCGTCCAGTACATGCGAATAGGCCACCGGCAGTGCCGAGCGTGACAGCTGTTCTTCGATCAGGCGACGGCAGGCCGCGTTGGCCGCAGGGACCACCACGTGCAGGCCGGGAATGCGCTCGGACACCTGCCAGGCGGCCTCGAAAAAGGCTTCGCCGAGCTTGGAGATCTCGCCCAGGCGGCTGCCGGGAAGCACGGCCAGCACCTTGGCCGAGGCGGGCAGGCCGAGTTCGATCCGGGCCGCTTCACGGTCGACGTGCAGCGGGATGTCATCGGCCATCGGATGGCCGACGAAGCGCGCGTCGATGCCGTGCTTGGCGTAGATCGGTGGTTCCATCGGGAACAGGCACAGCACCAGGTCGGCGCTGCTGCCGATCTTCTCGGCGCGCTTCTCGCGCCATGCCCATACCGAAGGGCTGACGTAGTGCACGGTGCGCACGCCACGCTGTTTCAGCCAGCGTTCGATGCCCAGATTGAAGTCCGGAGCATCGATGCCGATGAACACATCCGGCTGCCACTCCAGCGCACGCTGGCGGAACGCCGAACGCAGCTTGAGCAGGCGCGGCAGATGGCGCAGCACTTCGGTCAGGCCCATCACCGCCAGTTCGCTGGCATCGTGCCAGGTCTGGCAACCGGCGCTGCGCATCGCATCGCCGCCGATGCCGGCGAATTCGGCATGCGGGAAGCGGGCTTTCAGTTCGCGTATCAGGCCCGCACCGAGCAGGTCGCCGGAGGCTTCACCGGCGACCAGCGCGATCCGCAACGGGCGATCACTCAGCACCCGGTGTGCAGGCACGCTGCCGGCCATCGAGGCCAGCGAAATCACCTCGGCGCCGGCCGGCGCCTGGCCGGTCGCGCTGCTCATCGCAGCAGGTGCCTCTCGGTGTGTTCGATGAAGTCCAGCATCGACTTGACGTCGTCGCTGTCGCGCGCTTGCTCGGCCAGCTGCGCCTTGGCTTCGGCCAGCGGCAGGCCCGCCACGTACAGCGTGCGGTAGGCGCGCTTGATGGCGGTGATGCGTTCGGGGTCGAATCCGCGGCGCTTCAGGCCCTCGCTGTTGATGCCGCGCGGGCGGCCCAGCGAGTCGGTGCCGACCATGGTGAACGGGGGCACGTCGCCATTGGTCAGCGCGCCCATGCCGAGGAAGGCATGCGCACCGATGCGGCAGAACTGATGCGCGCCGGCGAAGCCGCTGATGATCACGTAGTCACCCACGGTCACGTGGCCGGCCAGCGTGGTGTTGTTGGAGAACACGCAGAAGTTGCCGACGTGGCAATCGTGGGCCACGTGCGTGTAGGCCAGCATCCAGTTGTCATCGCCGATGGTGGTGATGCCGCCGCCGCCGCCGGTGCCACGGTTGAGGGTGACGAACTCGCGGAACACGTTGCGGTCGCCGATCACCAGTTCGGTGCGTTCACCGGCGTACTTCTTGTCCTGCGGCTCGCCGCCGACCGCGACGTGGCCGATGAAACGGTTGTCGCGGCCGATCCGGGTCGGGCCGTGCACGCTGCAGTGCGGGCCGACCTGGGTGCCGGCACCGATTTCGACTTCCGGGCCGATGATCGTGAACGCGCCCACGCGGACATCGTCGGCCAGGCGCGCCGACGGATCGATCACGGCGGTGGGATGGATCAGGGGGGCGTTGTCGCTCATCTCGGGCCTCCAGCCAGGGTCATTCGCGGGTGCCGGCGCACAGCACCTCGGCGCAGGCGACGACTTCGCCGTCGACCTTGGCCACGCAGTCGTACACGGCCATGTTGCGGATTACGCGCTTGATCTCGACGTGCATTTCCAGCACGTCACCCGGCACCACCTGCTTGGTGAAGCGGGCTTTGTCGACCTTGACCATGTAGAACAGCTTGGACTGCGCATCGCGGCCCAGCGTCAGCTGGGTCAGCACGCCACCGGCCTGGGCCATGGCTTCGATGATCAGCACGCCGGGCATGATCGGCTGGCCCGGGAAGTGGCCCTGGAAGAACGGCTCGTTGATGCTGACGTTCTTGGTCGCGACGATCGTGCGCTTCTCGTAGTCGATCGACACCACCTTGTCCACCAGCAGGAACGGGTAGCGGTGCGGAAGCAGCGTCTGGATCTGCGCCATGTCCGGCAGGGTCTGGGGCTGGCTCATTCTTTCTCCTTGCTCACAGACAGGATGCGACGGGCCAGTGCATCGAGCTGCTTGAAGCGCGCGGCGTTTTTGCGCCACGTGCGGTTGTCGGTCAGGGGCGTGCCGGAGGAATACTCGCCCGGCTCGGTGATGGAGTTGCGGACCACCGATTTGCCGGTGATCACGACCTTGTCGCAGATTTCGAGATGACCGACGACGCCAACGGCGCCGCCGAGCAGGCAGTAACGGCCGATCTTGGCGCTGCCGGCAATACCGGTGCACCCTGCGATGGCCGAGTGGGCGCCGATCTGCACGTTGTGTGCGATCTGCACCAGGTTGTCCAGGCGGACGTCCTCGGCCAGCACGGTGTCTTCCAGCGCGCCACGGTCAACACAGGTGTTGGCACCGATCTCGCAGTCGTCGCCGATGCGCACGCCGCCAAGCTGCGGCACCTTGATCCATTTGCCGGCATCCATTGCCAGGCCGAAGCCGTCGGCGCCCAGCACGGCGCCGGGATGGATGCGCACGCGCTTGCCCAGCTTGACGCGGGTGACCAGGGTGACGCGGGCGATCAGCTCGCAGCCGCTGTCGAGGGTGCAGTCTTCGCCGATGATGCTGCCGGCACCGATGATGCAGTTCTCGCCGATGACGCTGCGTGCGCCGATGGTGACGAACGGGCCGACGTGGGCGCTGGCGGCGACCTGCGCCTGCGGATCGATCACCGCGCTGGGGTGGATGCCGGGCGGGCGGGTCGGGGCGATGTCGAACAGCGCGCCGATCTTGGCAAAGGTGGTGTAGGGATCCTTGGCAACCAGCGCGGTGCCGGGAGCTGCGTCGGCATCCTCGGCGCGCAGGACCACGATGCCGGCCTGGCTGTCGGCCAGCTGGGCGCGGTAGCGCGGGTTGGCGAGGAAGGTCAGCTGGCCGGCACCGGCATGGGCGAGGGTGGCCACGCCATGGATGGCGGTGCTCGGGTCGCCATGGACCTGCAGGCCGAACTGATCGGCGAGTTGCTGGGCGGTGTAGGTAGGAGTATTCACGGCGGGAGTTTAACGTGTGACGCCATTGCGGTCATGCGGGAGCAAAAGCCGGCGCCGGGTTGATCCGTGGGGCGATGGCGCAGGGGACTGCCCAGGACACGCCGTAAACCCGTCCCTGGGGGCTCGATGGCGCCATCCATGGCGCCAACGGTCCTGGTCAGCCCCCTGCGCCATCACCGGATGGTCTCCCGCGCGCGAGCGGATCCAACGTCCACAGTCGCCTGCAGCCCCGAGCCATACTCGGCTCACCGCGCGTCAGCGTGCGCTTCAATAACGAAAACGCCGGGCAATGCCCGGCGATTCGAGACCCGTCTGGTGGAGAGCCCCCCTTCTGTTAAGGGGGGCGCGCCAGCGGCGCGGGGGATAGGTGAAATGCGCGGGCAATTCACCGGAGGTGGATCAGTTCCGAGGAACGTCGTTCCTCAGAACTGGCCACCGAACGTGAACTGCAGGCGTTCGATCTCGTCGCCGTCCTTCTTCTTCAGCGGGAACGCGTAGCTGATCGAGATCGGGCCGACCGGGGCGCGCCACAGCAGGGCCACACCGGTGGACACGCGCAGCTCGTTGGCCTTGAAGTTGTCGGTGCCGTTGTAGACGTTGCCGAAGTCGACGAAGGCCGATACGCGGGCCGACGGGCTGTCGAACAGGCGCGGGAAGTAGGCTTCGACCGAACCGACGGTCTTCAGCGAGCCACCCAGCGGCTGGCCGTTCGGGTAACCGCTGGTGACTTCACGCGGGCCGAGGGTGTTGTCCTCGAAACCACGCACCGAGTTGGTACCACCGGCGTAGAAGTTCTCGTAGAACGGCAGGCCCGACGCGGTGACGGTACGGGTGGTGCCGTCGCCGTTGTCGATCACGCGGGTCTTGTCGTTGCCGTAGGAATCACCGTAGCCGATTTCGGCGCGGGTGTTGATCACCAGCGAGGGGATGATCGGCCAGTACTTGCTGATCTGGTAGTTCAGCTTGTAGTACTCGATGGTCGAACCCGGCAGCGTGGTTTCCAGGCCCACGCGCTGGTAGGTACCGCGGGTCGGCATGAAGTAGTCGTTGCGGGAGTCGCGCGCCCAGCCCAGTTCCGTGCGCCATGCATGGAAGGTACGGCTGCCGACGGCATCGATGTAGTCGATGATCGACTTCGGAGTCGAGCCCGCATACGTGGTGATCTGGTTGCTGTCGATGCCGAACATCAGCGAGACGGTGTCGGTCTCGGTGATCGGCACGCCGAACACCACCTGCGCCGAACCGTTGGTGCTGTTGTACTGCGCGGTGTTGAAGTCGGAGTAGTCCAGCTCGCGCCAGGACAGGTTGTAGCCCAGCGAGACGCCGTCATCGGTGAAGTACGGATTGGTGTAGCTGAAGCCGTAGCGCTGCAGGTAGCTGCTGCGCGAGGCTTCGACCGACACGCGGTTGCCGCCGCCCAGGAAGTTGTTCTGCGACAGCTGCACCGAGGTGGTCATGCCGTAGGACTGCGAATAGCCCAGGCCGAACACGAAGCTGCCCGAGGTAGTTTCCTTGACGTTGTAGACGACGTCGACCTGGTCGTTGCTGCCGCTGACGGCCGGGGTTTCCACTTCGACGCCTTCGAAGTAGCCCAGGCGCTGCAGGCGGATCTTGGAACGGTCGATCGCGGCCTGCGAGTACCAGCTGTTCTCGAACTGGCGCATTTCGCGGCGCATCACCTCGTCGGAGGTGCGGGTGTTGCCCTTGAAGATGATGCGGCGGACGGTCACGCGCGGGCCGGGCACGACCTGCATGTTGACCGCCACGGTCTGCTCGGCGCGGTTGGTGGTCGGAATCGGGTTCACCTTGGCGAAGGCGTAACCGATGTTGGACAGCGAGTTGGTGATCGAGTCGGAGCTGAATTCCAGCAGCGCACGCGAGAACGTGTCGCCGGACTTCTGCACGACCATGCGCTCGACGTCTTCCTGCGGCAGGATCGTATCGCCGCTGACCTTGATCTCGGAGATCTTGTACTGGTCACCTTCGGTCACGCCGGCGGTGATGAACATGTCGCGCTTGTCGGGGCTGATCGACACCTGCGTCGAGTCGATGCTGAAGTCGACATAGCCGCGGTCCAGGTACCAGGAATTCAGCTTCTCCAGGTCGCCGGAAAGCTTTTCCTTGGAGTACTGGTCGTCACGGCGGTACCACGACGCCCAGTTGTGCTCCTTGGACTCCCAGTACTCCAGGATGTCCTTGCTGTCGTACTTCTCGGTGCCGACGATGTTGACGTGGCGGATCTTGGCCGCCTTGCCTTCCTTGATCGCGATGGCGATGTCGACGCGGTTGCGGTCCAGCGGGCTCACCGTCGGGGTGATGTCGACGGTGTATTTGCCACGGTCGTTGTACTGGCGGCGAAGTTCCTGGGTCACGCGGTCCAGGCTCAGGCGATCGAAGGTGCCGCCTTCGGTCAGGCCGATGTCGGACAGGCCCTTGAGCAGCTGGTCGGACTTGATGTCCTTGTTGCCGGTGACGGTCAGCTTGTTGATCGCCGGACGTTCCTTGACGGTCACCACCAGGATGCTGCCCTGGCGATCCAGCTGAACGTCTTCGAAGAAGCCGGTCTTGTACAGGGCGCGGATGGTCTCGCCGACCTTGCTGTCGGTGACGGTCTCGCCACGCTCGACCGGCAGGTAGGTGAACACCGTACCGGAGCTGATGCGCTGCAGGCCGTCGACGCGGATGTCGCTGACAGTGAAGGGCTCGGCTGCCTGGGCCAGGGCGGGAGCGCCGGTGACGGCGGCGAGGGCGAGGGCCAGCAGGCGGCGATTGGGGAGTCGCGTCATGTCACGTCCGGTAGGAAGGTCGATTTCATTGGTAAGGGATGCCGACGCTGTAGACGGCAAAAACATGGAAAAGTTCATCGCGGGACCAGGCCGAGGATGTCGTTGTAGAACGCCAATCCCATCAGCCCGGCCAGCAACGCCAGGCCGATGTATTGGCCGGCGGCGACGGCACGCTCGCTCAGCGGGCTGCCCTTGACCAACTCGATAAGGTAATACAGCAGGTGGCCGCCGTCCAAGATGGGGATCGGCAGCAGGTTGATGATGCACAGGCTCAGCGACAGCAGGGCGAGGAACTGGATGAACCAATCCACGCCACGTTTGGCCGAAATATTGGCGACCCGGGCAATGGTGACCGGGCCGGAAACGTTCTGCAGCGAGGCTTTGCCGGTGACGATCCGGCCCATCATGGCCAATGAATCGGCGGCCATCCTGCCGGTTTCACGCACCGCCACCGTCACCGACTGCAGCGGGCCGAACTTGAGCAGGGTGTCGTAGGCGGGGCTGTAGCTCTGGGCAAAGCCGGCGCCGATCTGCCAGGTGGGTTGGCCCTTGCCGTCCTTGCCCTGGCGCGGGGTGATCTCCAGCGCCAGGCGCTCGCCGCCACGCAACACCTCGATCATCGCCGGGCCACCGCGGCGGCCGAGGCTGCCCACTTCGCTGATGGCCTGCTCGACGCTGTCGATGCGCTGGCCGTCGATCGCCACGATCAGGTCGCCGGTCTGCAGGTGACCTTCCGCCGCCGAACCCTTCACGATGTTGTCCACCAGCGGCGGCTGCAGCCACGCACGCCAGTACACGCCGGCCAGGATCGGAACCCGGCGTTCATCGAAACCGGCCGGCAGCTGCGACAGCGGCAGGGTGCGCGAGCGCAGCTGGTCTGCAGGGTCCAGAACTTCAAGGGTCACATCGCGACGGTCCATCGCCGCCGCGGTCAGGGCCATGCTGGCCTCACCCAGGGTGATCACATCACGGCCGTCCACGCTCAGCAGGCGGTCACCACTGCCGAGCCCGGCCGTGGCGGCCATGCCCGTAGCGCGGCCCACGGTTGCGGAATAGTCCTGCTTGCCGATCACGAACATCGCCCACAGCAGCAGGATGCACAGCAGCAGGTTGGCGATCGGGCCGGCGGCGACAATGGCGATGCGCTGCCATACGGTCTTGTGATTGAAGGCCTGGCCGCGCTCGTGCGGGTGGACCTCGACTTCGCGTTCGTCGAGGAATTTCACATAGCCGCCCAGCGGAATGGCGGCGATGGCGAACTCGGTGCCATGGCGGTCGCGACGCGACCACAGCGGACGGCCGAAGCCGACCGAGAAGCGCAGTACCTTGACCCCGCACAGGCGCCCGACCCAGTAATGCCCGAATTCGTGGAAGGTGACCAGCAGCCCAAGGCTCACGATCATCCACCAGACCGATCCGATGAAGTCAGTCATGCAGGTTCACATTGGCGGACACGGGCGGCGGCGTCATACGGGATGGGTGCGCTGTTCAGGTGGCGGCGATGGCGTTCAGGGTCAGCTGGCGGGCCCGCTGGTCGGCGGACAACAGAACCTCAAGTGTATCGGCTGGTTCGGTCGGCAGTGTTGAAAGAGCGTTAGCAACCAGCGTCGGAATGGTCAGGAAGCCTATGCGGCCCTGAAGAAACGCTGAAACAGCCTCTTCGTTGGCGGCGTTCAGCACCGCCGGGGCGGTACCACCGGCGCGCATCGCCTGCCATGCAAGGGCCAGGCAGGGGAAGGCGTCGGTGTCGGGGGCCTCGAAATCCAGCCGGCCCTGGGTCAGCAGGTCCAGCCCGGACACGCCCGATTCGATCCGTTGCGGCCAGCCCAGGCCCACCGCCAGGGTGGTGCGCATGTCTGGCAGGCCCATCTGCGCCAAGGTGGAACCGTCAACGAACTCCACCAGCGAATGCACCAGGCTCTGCGGGTGCACCAGCACCTCGATGCGCTCGCCGGGGATGCCGAACAGATGGTGGGCCTCGATCACTTCCAGGCCTTTATTCATCAACGTCGCCGAATCGACCGAGATCTTCGGTCCCATCGACCACTTCGGGTGCGCCACGGCCTGGGCCGGGGTGACCTGCTCCAGTTCGGCGCGGCTGCGCCCGCGGAACGGTCCGCCCGAGGCGGTCAGCAGGATGCGGCGCACGCCGGCACCGTCGAGGCTGGCATCACGTGAACGCAGGCACTGGAAGATCGCGCTGTGCTCGCTGTCGATCGGAATGATCTCGGCGCCGGCACGTTCGGCGGTACGGGTCAGCAGTTCGCCGGCCAGTACCAGGGATTCCTTGTTCGCCAGCAGGATGCGCTTGCCGGCCGCAGCGGCGGCCAGGGTCGAGGACAGGCCGGCGGCGCCGACGATCGCGGCAACCACGGTATCGCAGGCGTCACTGGCCGCCAGCTGGTCCAGCGCGGCATGGCCGGCGTGGGCCTGGGTGGCCAGGCCGGCATCGCGCAGGCCGTCACGCAGTTCGGCATACAGGGTTTCGTCGGCGATCACCGCATGCGCGGGCCGGTGCTGCCGGCACAGGGCCAGCAGCGCCTGTACCTGGCGGCCGGCGGCGAGCACGGTGGCCTGGTAACGCAGCGGATGGCGGGCGATCACGTCAAGCGTGGAGGCACCAATCGAACCGGTGGCGCCGAAAACGGCGACCCGGCGCAGGTCTGCAGCAGCATCCATGGTCAGAACCCGAAGATTTCCTTGCCCAGTGCGAACACCGGGATGGCCGCCAGCACGCCGTCGACGCGGTCGAGCACGCCGCCGTGGCCGGGGATCAGGTGGCCTGAATCCTTGGCGCCGGCATGGCGCTTGATCAGGCTTTCGAACAGGTCGCCCAGTACCGAGGCGAACACGGCCACCACCGAGGTGACCAGCAGGCCCGGCAGGTGCGCGGCATCGATGCCGGCCAGCCAGCCCAGGCCGACGGCCACCGCAACACCGGCGATCAGCCCACCGACGAGGCCTTCCCAGGTCTTGTTCGGGCTGATCCGCGGTGCCAGCTTGTGCTTGCCGAAGTGACGGCCGGCGAAGTAGGCGCCCGAATCAGCGGCCCAGACCAGCGCCAGCGCGGCCAGCAGCCACAGGTGGCCCTGATGGCCCGGCGGGTCGCCGCCGGCATGGATCAGTACCAGCGCCGCCCACGCCGGGACGATCGCCAGGGTACCCGCCAGCAGCTTGAGGATGCGTGCCGGACTGCCGGGTTGCGCGCCGAAGTTGAAGAAGCGCAGCCACACCAGCGCGCCCAGCCACCAGGCCACGCCCACCAGGGTCGCGATCTGGAACAGCACCAGGGTGCCGGCATCAGCCCACACCAGCAGCACCATCAACACAAGGTTGAGGACCAGCAGCACGGTGCGGGCGAGGGTGTCTTCGACATCGGCCAGTTTCAGCCATTCCCACAGCCCGATCAGCAGCACGGCAGCAGCGGCGGCGGCCAGCCATTGCGTGGGCAGCAACAGGATCGCAGCAATGGCGACCGGCGCCATGATCAGCGCGGCGAGGACTCGGGTCTTGGTCATGGGCTGGACGTCTCGGTGGCCAGGGCGGCGATCTGGGCGCTGGTCAGGCCGAAGCGGCGCTCACGGCTGGCGTAGGCATCCAGCGCCAGCTGCAGCTGCGCGGCGTCGAAATCCGGCCACAGCGCTTCGGTGAACCACAGCTCGGTATACGCCAGCTGCCACAGCAGGAAATTGCTGATGCGGGTATCGCCGCCGGTGCGGATGAACAGGTCCGGTGGCGGCAGGTCGGCCAGAGCCACCTGTCGCCCCAGCAGGGATTCGTCGATCTGCTCGGGAAGCAGGCGGCCGGCGGCCACTTCAACGGCCAGCGCGCGTGCGGCACGGGCGATGTCCTGGCGGCCACCATAGCTGGCGGCGATCGACAGGGTCAGGGCACTGTTGTCGGCGGTGCGCTGTTCGGCCAGCTGCATGCGGCTGACCAGCCCGGCGCCGAAGCGCTCGCGTTCGCCGATGAAGCGCACGCGCACGCCGCGCCGATGCAGCTCGTCCACTTCGCGATCGAGCGCGCCGAGGAACAGCTTCATCAACGCATCGACTTCTTCCTGCGGCCGGCCCCAGTTCTCGCTGGAAAACGCGAACAGGGTCAGCGCCGGAATGCCCAGCTCCAGGCAGCGCTCGATGGTACGGTTGACCGCACGCGCACCGGCCCGATGGCCGATGACGCGGGGGCGACGGCGCTGCTGTGCCCAACGCCCGTTGCCATCCATGATGATGGCAACGTGGCGCGGCAGGGCGGCCGGCAGGGGAGGCGGGACTGAAGGCATCGACTTCAGACCGACATCAGTTCCTTTTCCTTGTCGGCGACGACCTTGTCGATGTCCTTGATGTTGGCGTCGGTCAACTTCTGGATATCGTCTTCGCCGCGCTTCTTCTCGTCTTCGCTGATGACCTTGTCCTTCAGCAGCTTGGCGACTTCCTTGTTCGCATCCTGGCGGATGTTGCGCACGGCGATCTTGGCGCCTTCGCCTTCCTTCTGTACCTGCTTGGTCAGTTCCTTGCGGCGCTCTTCGGTCGGCGGCGGCAGGTTGACGCGGATCGAGGTGCCGATGGTGTTCGGGGTCAGCTCGATGTTGTACAGGCCCTTCTCGATCTCCTTGATCATGCTCTTGTCGAAGGGCGTGACCAGCAGGGAGTGGGCGTCGGGGTTGGAAATGGACGCGACCTGGTTCAGCGGCGTGCTGGCGTTGCCGTAAGCATTGACCGTGACGCGGTCCAGCAGGGCCGGCGTTGCGCGACCGGTGCGGATCGAGGTGAGGGTGTGCTTAAGAGCGTCGATGCTCTTGGCCATGCGCGTCTGCGCGTTGTTCTTGATGTCGTTGAGCATCGCCAGGGTCCTGGATGTAACTGGAATCGGGCGATTATAGGCGAATACGGGACGCCGCCGGGCCTGAATCGGCCCGGAGGTCGCCTTGCGCTCAGCCTCAGGCCGGGTCGCGGCCCTGGACGAGGGTGCCGATGTTCTCGCCGTGCAGGATCTTCAGCAGCTCGCCCGGCTGTCCCATGTCGAACACGCGCATCGGCAGGTCGCTGTCACGGGCCAGGGCGAAGGCGGCGGTATCCATCACTTCCAGGCCACGACGGATCACTTCGTCGTAGCTCAGGCTGTCGAAACGGACGGCGTCGCTGTACTTGTTCGGATCCTTGTCGTACACGCCATCGACCTTGGTTGCCTTCAGCAGCAGGTCGGCGCCGATCTCGATGGCGCGCAGGGCTGCGCCCGAGTCGGTGGTGAAGAACGGGCTGCCGACGCCTGCGGCGAAGATCACCAGGCGGCCTTTTTCCAGATGGCGGATGGCGCGGCGGCGGATGTAGTCCTCGCACACGTCGTTGATCTTGATCGCGCTCATCACGCGGGCCTTGGCGCCCACTTTTTCCAGCGCATCCTGCATGGCCAGCGCGTTGATGACCGTGGCCAGCATGCCCATCTGGTCGCCGGTGACGCGGTCCATGCCGCCAGCGGCCAGGCCTGCACCGCGGAAGATGTTGCCCCCACCGATGACCAGGGCGACTTCGGCGCCGGCTTGCTGGGCTTCGACGACTTCACGGGCCAGGCGATTGATGATCTTGGGGTCGATGCCGTAGTCCTCATCTCCCATCAGCGCCTCCCCGGAAAGTTTCAACAGGATGCGGCGATAGGCGAGCTTGGACATAGGGACCTCGGGTGCGTGGAAATCGCGGGCGATTCTACGCGCAAGCGGCGCGCGGCCAAAGCGTTTTGTGCACTGCGGCGCAAAATACCGGTGTGCCCCGTACATCCGGGGCGCACCATTCAGCCCAGCTCGGCGCCCGCAGTGGCAGACAGTTCATCATGCCCGAGTTCGCCGGGAGAGCGTGCAATGACCCGGTTGCGGCCCAGGTTCTTGGAGCGGTAAAGCACGTCATCTGCAGCGCGCAGCAGGTCCTGCACGCCGGCAAAACGCTCGTAGCCGCCCTGAGTGGCTACTCCGGCCGAGAAGGTGATGAACAGCGGACCGCCTTCCAGTTCCGCCATCGGAGTGGCGACGATGTTGGCCAGCACCCGGCGGATCACGTCCAGCGCCACCGATTCGCTGGTGTTGGGCAGCAGGGCGACAAACTCCTCGCCGCCGAAGCGGGCCACGGTGTCGCTGTTGCGCAGCTGCCCCTGCAGCTTGCCGGCAAAGACGCGCAGCACCTCGTCACCGGTCAGGTGGCCGTGCGCATCGTTGATTTTCTTGAAGTCATCCAGGTCGATGAAGGCCACCGACAACGGCCAGCCATGGCGGCCGGCACGCAGGAATTCCTGTTCAAGCACGGCTTCGAGCTGGCGGCGGTTGAGGACGCCGGTCAAGGCATCACGATGGGCCTGGTCGGCCAGGCGCTTGGCACGGGCCTCGAATTCATCGGCGCGCCGGCGGGCCTGGTCGGCATCCTGCAGCTCGCGCAGGTTGCGCAGGGTGGCCAGCTCCTGGGCGTGGTCGATCAGCTCGCGCACGCGGGCCGGCGAATTCAGGCCGTTCTCGAACAGGCTGGCGATGTCCGGCAGCGCTTCGCTGATCCGGGCCAGGACCTGGTCGAAGCGGGCACTGTCCAGCTCCAGCCGGTCGTGGACCTGCTGCAGGGCGCGCTCGCGGGCGGCATCGGCGTCTTCATCCAGCCAGATGTCGGCAACGGCGCCAGACAGCTGTACGCAGGCCTGGAATGGATTCTCGGCGGCACCTTCGTCTTCGCTGTGGCGGATGCTGTCGACCAGGTAACGCGGCAGGCCCCACTCCTCGGCTACCCATGCACCGACGTCGGCGTGGCTGCAGCCGAGTTCCTGGCGCTCGCGCGCGATCAGGTCGGGGTTGTCGCGCGCTTCGCGCAGCAGCGGCAGGTAGCGTTCGGATTCGGCCTGGGCCAGGCACAGTACGCCCATGTCCTGCAGCAGCCCGGCCAGCATCAGCTCCTCCAGCCGGCGCAGGCCGCGGGCCTGGCCGAGCTGGCTGGCCGCCAGCGCGCTGAGGATGCTGCGCTTCCAGGCGCGTTGGCGCAGGTCGTGGTCGGCGCCGCCTTTGCCGGTCAGGCCCTGGGTGACGGTGAAGCCCAGGGCGAGGCTGATCGTAGCGTTCAGCCCGAGCATGGTCAGCGCCTGGCCGAGGTTCTCGATCCGGCGCCGGCTGGCGTACAGCGGCGAATTGGCGATACGCAGCATGCGGGCACTCAACGCCATGTCGATGGCGATGATGTCCGCAGCGGTTGCGATGTCCGCTTCCGGGTCCTGGGCCAGTTCGATGATGCGCAGGGCAATACCGGGCGGCGAGGGGAGGTTGCGGCAAAGCGCCAGTGCAGCTGTCAGCTCGGGAGGCATGTCGGGTCGTTCAATTCCATTAGGACAAGAATACCTAGGAATGCATCACAGTCCGCGACTTTCGTTCCTGTTATGTGACTGCAGGTTCCCTTTGCCGAGTATCGGCTTGATTCGCACGCAACGCAAAGACCCGGGGTTCGGGTGTGCGCACCAACGGTGCACACCCGCAGAAAGGGCGCCCACCGCGGGGGCAGGCACAAAAAAAGAGCCGCGGTCTCCCGCGGCTCCTTCTGGTTTCATTACAGCCGGGAGGCTGGAATCAGACCTGCATCGCCTTGGCAACTTCAGCGGCGTAGTCTTCCACCACCTTCTCGATGCCTTCGCCAACGACCAGCAGCTGGAAGCCAGCCACGTCGGCGCCGGCAGCCTTGACCACCTGCTCGACGGACTTGTCGCCGTCCAGCACGTAGCTCTGGCCGTACAGGGTCACTTCGCTGACGATCTTGTTGATCTTGCCGCTGATGATCTTTTCCAGGATGTCGGCCGGCTTGGACTTGTCCTTCTCGGACATCTTGGCCAGTTCGATTTCCTTTTCCTTTTCCACGAACTCGGCCGGTACATCGGCAGCCTTGTTGTGCGGCGGCTTCAGCGCAGCCACGTGCATGGCCAGGCCGCGAGCCAGTTCGGCGTCGCCACCGATCAGGTCGATCAGCACGCCGACCTTGCCGTTGGTGTGGACGTAGGAACCCACGTTGCCGGTGGTGTCCAGCTTGACCAGGCGACGGATGAGGATGTTCTCGCCCAGCTTCTGGATGGCGGTGGCGCGGGCTTCTTCGACGGTTTCGCCGGTGGCCAGCTTGGCGCTCTTCAGCACTTCCACGTCGGTGGCGCCCGATGCCAGGGCAGCGGCAGCGACGGAATCGACGAAGTTCTTGAAGTTGATGTCGTTGGCGACGAAGTCGGTTTCCGAGTTGATCTCGACCAGCACGGCCTTGCCGCCGTCCTGGGCCAGGCCCAGACGACCTTCGGCGGCCACGCGGTCAGCCTTCTTGTCGGCCTTGGCAGCGCCGGACTTGCGCAGCGCTTCAGCAGCGGCGTCGATGTTGCCGCCGGCCTCGGTGAGCGCCTTCTTGCATTCCATCATGCCGGCGCCGGTGCGCTCGCGCAGTTCCTTGACCAGGGAAGCAGTGATTTCCACGGGATTACCTCACGAAAGAAAGGGGTTGGGCCGGCATGGTGGCCGGCCCGTGTGACAGTTTCCTGTCGTCGCGCCATCGGCAGCGGACAGGAAAGGTGGGCGCGTGGCGCCCACCAGGGCCTGGATCAGGCCTGGGCTTCGCCCTTGTCGGCAGCAACGGCCTTCTTGGCCGGAGCGCGGCGAACCGGCTTGCCTTCTTCGGCCGGAGCGTCGGCGAACTCTTCTTCACGGACGGTGGCGGCGTGCGGTGCAGCAGCCTTGCCTTCCAGCACGGCGTCAGCAGCAGCGCGTGCGTACAGCTGCACGGCACGGATGGCGTCGTCGTTGCCCGGGATCGCGTAATCCACCAGCTCCGGGTTGTAGTTGGTATCGACGACAGCGATCACCGGGATGCCGAGCTTCTTGGCTTCCTTGATGGCGATGTCTTCGTGGCCGATATCGATGACGAAGATCGCGTCCGGCAGACGGTTCATGTCCTTGATGCCGCCCAGCGAGGCTTCCAGCTTGTCGCGCTCGCGACGCAGGCCCAGCACTTCGTGCTTGACCAGCTTCTCGAAGGTGCCGTCGGACTCACCGGCTTCCAGTTCCTTCAGGCGGGCAACCGACTGCTTCACGGTACGGAAGTTGGTCAGGGTGCCGCCCAGCCAACGCTGGTTCATGAACGGCATGCCGCAACGCTCGGCTTCTTCGCGGATCGACTCACGCGCGCTGCGCTTGGTGCCCAGGAACAGGATGGTGCCGCGCTTCTGGGCAACCGACGAGATGAAGTTCATCGCGTCGTTGAACAGCGGGACGGTCTTTTCCAGGTTGATGATGTGGATCTTGCCGCGGGCGCCGAAGATGTACGGAGCCATTTTCGGGTTCCAGTAGCGGGTCTGGTGGCCGAAGTGGACGCCGGCTTCCAGCATCTGACGCATGGTGACCTGGGGCATTGCAATACTCCTGATGGGGAACCGGCGATTCCGCCCGCGGGATAGGTATGCGGGACGCGTGGAAGCGCTGAAGGTTCCGGGGTTGGGCTTCCCTGTTGCCTCCGTGGCCGAACTCCTTGCGGAGCACCCCGGCACGGATGGGGGCAGCAGGTGTGGATTCACCGGTGACGTCCGGTGTGGACGGCGTCCTGCGCACAGGGCGGCAGGACATCCCGGCGATTATAGCCCGCTTGGCGGGCGGGCTGCAATTGCGGGCGTCGGCGCGGCCAGGATCACCTCTGCGCCGTCCTGCAGGCGGGCGTGGAACCTGCCGCCGGCATAGCCATCGGCGCGTGGCGGCAGCTGCCACGCGCGCTGGCGCGCCGCCAGTACGTAGCCGGCAAGACCGGGCAGCAGCAGGCTGCGGTGGCCGCCGACTGCCTCATAGGAAAGGTCGCTCAGGCGCGCGTGCCCGATGCCACTGTTCAGAAGTCGCAGCATGAGTTGCGACCCGTTGAGCACCACCTCTGCCTGCAGGCAGGGGGACGCTGGGCCAACCGGTTCGCCGCGGAACAGGGGCAGTGAATAGCGTGGCATGGCCGGTTCTGCCGGTGCCAGGATGATACGGAATGCCTGTTCGGCGGCCACAGGCGCGGACGACGCCGGAAGCAACCAGACGCGCTGGCGCGCACCGGCAGGTACATCCAGCAGGGTTGGGCTGGCCAGCACCTGCGCGCTGCGTTGCAGGTGTTCGGCACCCGGTTGCTGGTCCCACGCCCAGATCTGCACCTGGCCGCGCCAGTGCCCAGGGCCGGGATTGTGCAGCCACAGCTCGGACCGCCCCTGTGCGGCCGGCAGGCGCAGGGTGGTCGGCATCAGATCCAGCGCCTGCACGGGCATGGGCAGCAGTGCCAGCAACAGGGGCAGCAGCCGGCGCATCAGTAGTAGGTGGTTGGCGGTTCAGATGCGGCACGCCCTTGCTCGTCCTGCGCTGGCGGGGCCAGTTCACGGATCTGTGGCGGCAGGTGCAGGGTGTCGCTGTGCTGCTGTGGCACCGGGCAACGGGGGCCGCCCTCCGTGCCGGCGCAGCCTTCAACCACGGTCAGGCGGATCTGCAACGGAGCGGGCGCCGGGTCGGCCCACGCTGTCGTGCTGGCAATGGACATCGCTCCGATCAGTACTGCCCGAACCACCTGCCATCCACCCTGTTGTCGACCTGATGCGCGGTATCGGCCGACATGGGGGATTCTGTAGTGCGGGGCGTCACTCAGTAGGTGATCGTTACCTGTACCAGGTCGTTGTAGGTGCCGGCCGGCGGTTGGTCACTCACCGGCGGTACCCGGCCGTAGATGGTCAAGGGTTGCGCGCTGCCAGTGCCGACACCGCTGAAGGTGTCCACGTTGAGCGTATTGCCCCAGCGCTGGCTGCGCGCAGCATCCCGGTACAGCTCATAGGTCAGGTAATAGTTGTTGCTGCCGATGGTGGTGCGCATGCGCCGGGTACTGCTCAGTGCAGGGTTGTTCTGGCCATTGTCGAGGCTGACCTGGAACGCGGTGCGCTTGAGGCAGGTCAGGGTGAGGGTGGCGGTCTGGTCGATATTGGCGGGAATGCCGCCGGTGACGTTGCCGAAATTCATGGTGGTGGTGAGGTAGCTGCCGCATTGCGGCAGCACGGTGGCAGTGGCATTGAAGGTGAAGGCATTGCTGGCGGTGTTGGTGCCGGTCGCGCCGCCATTGCAGGTGGCTGGCACGGTGGCGGTGCCCAGCAGCACCTCGTTCCAGGCCCAGGTGAGCACCACGCTGGCACCGGTGAAGGTGCTGCTGTAGTTGCCGGAGGCCAGCACCTGGTTGGCCGGGATCTGTGCGAACAACTGCGTGGTACGGCTGCCGGAGCCGCCGATCAGCGGCACGCTGTAGGTCATCGTCAGTTCCTGTGCGGGCGGTGTGCCGCGCGGTGCCAGGCCGGTGACTTCGCTGTAGTTGGCGACGTTGTATATCTGGAAATTGAGCGGATCACTGCTGCCGTTGACCATTGTCCGCCACGGCGAAGTACTGGTGCCGCCGGTGCCATTGCCCAGGCCGATGCAGACGCGGATGCCGGTGGTGGCGATAAGGCTGAGCGCGGCGGTGGAGCAGTTCACGGCAATGTTCAAGGTGCCGGGGGTGGCACCTGCGGCGCCGCTGCTGACGTTGCCGAAGGGCAGCAGCGCGTCGGCGGTGGCGGTGCAGGTGGCGGCCGCGCGCGTCGGTGCACTGGCGATCAGGCCTGCAAGCAGCAGCAGGCCGAGCAGCAGCGGGCGCAGGCTCACGGCGCCACCTCCGGCACGCATTGCAGGGGCGCCGGACGAGGCCGCGCACCTGCGGCGACCACCTGCGGCGATGCCGGTACCCGCGTACGGCACTGCCCCCTGCTGGTGGTGATGTACAGCACGGTGCCAGCGGCCACGTCTTCCAGGTACAGCAGTCCGTCGTAACCGACCGAGGCCTGGCGGCCATCCGCCAGTTGCACCTCGCTGCCTGCTTCCAGCGGCTGCCCCGCCATGTCCTGCACGGTGAGGGTCAACGACGGCCGCGAGCGCAGGTTGAAGGTCAGGCCGGTGCCGGCACGCTGGCGCGGTGTTACCCAGTCCTCGATGCGATCGGCGCGCATGTCCGCCGGCAGGTCCAGGGTGTCGATGGAGACGCGGTTGCGCTGCCAGGACAGCAGTGGGCTGATCAGCAGCAGGCCACGATCGTCGGTGACACCGATCAGGCGGTTCTCAAGCCGCACGGGAACACCGCCAATGCCATTCGTGCTGACCACCGCGAAGGCATCGGCGACTTCGCGGGCGGCGAAGGTGTGCCCGGCCATCCACACCAGGCTGCCGCTGGCGCTGCCATAGGCGTAGTTGAGGCCGGCCTGGCGCGAGGCACCGAAGGCGTAGCGACCGACATCGTTGAGGATGCCGACTTCGGCCAGGCCGCCGCTGCCGTCGTCGCCGTGGCGGACCTGTGCGCGCCAACCGATCCCCCCGGCACTGCCGTCACCCGGGACTGGCTGGGTGACATCGGCGACCCAGCTCTGGCGGTCGCCGTTGCGCTGGGTGGACAGGCTGGCCTGGCGGTTGTTGCCCAGGCTCGCGGTCAGCGACAGGTAGACACTGCGGTCATCGCTGTTGTCCAGGTTCTGGTTGACCGACAGGTAGGCCGACCAGCGCTGGCGCCAGCTGCGTGACCAGAACAGGCTGGCATAGCGGTTGTCCTCGCCATCGGGATAGCGCAGGCGCAGGTAGCTGGCGCTCAGGGAGCCCAGGCGCAGCAGGTCCAGGCCGACCGTGGCCTGCTCGCTGATGCTGGGCGGCAGGTTGGCCTGCAGCGCGCCCAGGTCGCGGTAGTCGCCGTGGCTGCGCACGCTGCGCAGATTGACGTTGAAACGACGGTTGTTCCAGCTGTACCCCAGCGCCCACTGGCCGCCCTGCAGGCCCTGGTAGCGGCTGTGGGCGTACGCGGCATTGACCACGCCCGCGCCGCCCAGCAGCCACCAGCCGCCCACGCCGGCCTGTGCCAGGCCGCCGCCACCTTCGGCGTGTGCTTCGCCGGTGAATGTGTCGCTGACGCCGCCGCGCCAGCTGGCGCTTGCCACGGTACGGTCGTCGTAGGCGAAGGAGCGCTCGCCGAACTGCTCGCGCAGCTGGCCGACGCCGAGCGACCAGTCCGACAGGCCCTTGGCCAGCAGTTGCTGGGTGCCGTAGAAGCTGAAATCCAGGGTCTGCATGCGGCCGAACGCATCGGTGACCACGACCTGCGCGCTGCCGTTGCCGCTGATGCCCGGTTGCGCCGCCAGCTGGAATGGTCCGACCGGCACCTGGCCGCTGTACTGGCGCAGGCCATCGACATACAGCTCGACCGTGGATGGCACCACCGCCTGGCCGAGGAAGGCCGGCGTCGGGGTAAGCACACGGTACGGCTGCAATCCGTAATTGCGGCCGATCTGCAGGCCGCCCAGGCGTACCGGCCGGCTCCAGTCGACGAAGCCGCTGTAGAAGTCGCCCACCTCCAGAGTCAGCGCCCTGTCCGGGAAATCCAGGGTCCAGCGCGTGTCCAGGCGTACGCTGTCGCTGCGCCAGTGGCGGTCTCCGGTCTGGTAGCGACGGCTGACCGCGGTGTTCTCGAAGGTGCCGGCACCCACGCCGAACACCCGCAGTTCAGAGCTCAGGGTCAGATTGCCGAGGCGGTCGACGCGGCTGCCATACAGGTCGTAATTGAGCAGGACGCCGGGCGAGGCGCTGCTGCGCGGCGCGCGCGCCTGCGGGCGGCCGAGCACGGTCGTGGGCAGGGTCAACTGGTCCAGTGGCACGTCCAGCGCGAGGGTCTGCAGGTGGGCGTCATAACGCACCACCGCGCCGCTGATCTGGTCCAGATACACGGGAGCATCGCCACTGGCATTGAAACCGAGCTGGCGCAGGATCTCGGGGCTGGCCTGCAGGCGGCCGCGATTGTCGGTGAAGGGCAGCAGGCCGCGTGGCGTGCTGTTGAGGGTCACGTCCAGGTACAGCGTCTGGTTGGCCGTGAGTGGGGTCGGTGGCGGCAGCAGGGCATCGGCGGAGACCCCGGAGACATCGGCTGCATGGGCCGCCGGGGACAGGGCCGCACCGAGCGCTGCGCTCATCAGCGCCTCAGCGAGCCGGTGGTGGCGGCAGCGACGTCTGTTCCGACTCGCCATTGAGCTTGGCCGTGATCTGGTCGTTGTCGCGGTCGATCGCCGTGCGCTCCAGCGGCCAGCGCATGACCTGGCCGGGCAGCACGTAGCCCAGCAGGCCGGGATGGACGATACGCGGCCGCTCCGGGCTGCCCAGGGCGAGGTCGGCGATCTGCGCGTAGCTGTTGCCGGTATTGCCTACTTCCACGCCGTTGCGACCGTCGTCCAGCCGGACCAGGCGGGCGTGCAGCTGCGGTGCCAGCCGGGCGCTGGCGCCGGGTTGCACGAACACCGGGATGGAATAGCGCAGTACGAACTGCATGCCTTCGCTGCGCGTGGCCAGATCGGGCACCTCATCGACGATCAGCCGGTAGTACTGCTGCGCAGCCGGTGCGTCGGCAACGGCACGCATGACCCGCACCAGCTGCTGCTGGCCCGCTGCCAGTTCCTGCATCGGTGGCGTAGCCAGCAGATCCTCGGTGGGCAGCAGTTGCTCCTTCCCGTCCTGCTGTACCCACCGGAACACCCTTACCTGCAGCTTCACCGGCGAGGTGCCGCTGTTGGTCAACCACAGTTCGCCAGCGCGCTGGCGTGCTTCCAGCTGCAGGCTGGTGGGGGCGACCTGCAAGCTGGTCGCCGAGACCTCGTTGACCCCAAGCAGGCTGAAGACGAGCAGCGCCAAGCCGGTGGCGCGCCACGGGCGGGATCCGGCCATGCGGGCGTGCTCCATCAATAGGTGATCGTGGCGGTAACGGTATCCAGGTAGTTGCCGGTAGCAGCGTTGGCCGTGCTCAGGTTGAGGATCTGGCCGTAGACGATGTAGGGCACCGCCAGCCCGGTGCCGATGCCGGCCTGGGTGTTGGTGCCGGTAGTGGCGCCCCAGACCAGGGTGTGTGCGGCATCCTGGTAGAGCTGGTAGCCCACGTAGTTGTTCGCGGTCACTGCGGCGTTGGTGTTCTTCATCCGCCGCGTGGTGACGTCATTGGCCGTGCCGGCATTGGCACCGGCATTCAGCGCGATGGTGTACGGGGTCAGCGCCGAACACTGCGCGGTCACAGTGCCCTGGCCCAGGGTCGGGGTGGCGGTGGTGGAAGCGGCGGTGCCGAAGTCGACGTTGGTGGCTGCGGCCGCAGTAATGGTGCAGGCCTTGGTGACCACCAGGGTGACGTTGAACGTGGTGGTATCAGCGGCGGCGGCCGGGCCTGCCACCAGCAGGGCCAGGGCCCAGGCCAAAGGGGAACGAGCTGCGGATCGCATGGACAACCTCCCTGACCCGAAGGTCCGTTGAACAGGGCGAAAACGGCACATTCAGCGCCGTTTTGACGACAGTGACCCCAGCGTAGGCACCGTAAGTGTCTGTATTGCGTGAGAATCAGGGATTCGAAAGGGTGTGGGCCATCACGCTTTCACCTTCCTTGCCGGATCCGTGCATGGCCCGGATCGCCAGTTGGGTGGCGTTCGTTCAGATTGCGGCCGGATCGGCGATAATGGGAGCCATGAGCGTGAATATCAAAACCCCGCAGGAAATCGAGATGATGCGCATCGCCGGCCGCCTGGCCAGCGAAGTGCTCGACATCGTCACCCCCCACGTCAAGCCCGGTGTCACGACCGAGGAACTGGACCGCATCTGCCACGACCATGTCGTGAACGTGCAGGGCGCCATTCCGGCCAACGTCGGCTACCGCGGCTTCCCAAAGACCGTGTGCACCTCGGTCAACAATGTCATCTGCCACGGCATTCCCAGCGAAGGGAAGGTCCTCAAGGATGGCGACATCATCAATATCGACGTCACCGTCATCAAGGACGGCTGGCATGGCGACACCAGCCGCATGTACTTCGTCGGCACCCCGTCGGTGATGGCCAAGCGCCTGGTCGACGCCACCTATGAGGCCATGTGGCGCGGCATCCGCGCGGTGCGTCCGGGCGCAACCCTGGGCGACGTCGGCCATGCGATCCAGAGCTATGCCGAAGGCGAGCGTTTCAGCGTGGTGCGCGAGTACTGCGGTCACGGCATCGGCAAGGTCTACCACGATGAACCGCAGGTGGTGCACTACGGCCGTCCGGGCCAGGGCCTGGTGCTGCAGCCGGGCATGACCTTCACCATCGAGCCGATGATCAACGAGGGCACCCGCTACAACAAGGTGCTGCCCGATGGCTGGACCGTAGTGACCAAGGACCGCAAGCTGTCGGCGCAGTGGGAGCACATGATCGCGGTCACCGAGACCGGCGTGGACGTGCTGACCCTGTCGCCGGGCGAGTCGCAGGTCTCCTGACGATGCTGCCGGCGAGTTCGCTGCTGGACACGCCGGCCGCGTCGCTCAACGACCCGGATTGGGCTGCTGCCGCGCGCGATGCGCTGCAGCAGGCCGATACGCGCCTGTACCGCCGCTTCGACCAGGGCGACAACATCGAGCGCCTGCTGGCGTTGCGCGCGCGCGCGGCCGATCACCTGATCCGCCATGCATGGCAGCGCTGCCTGCCGGCCGACAGTGGCCTGTCGCTGTTCGCAGTAGGTGGCTATGGGCGTGGTGAACTGTTCCCGCGCTCGGACATCGACCTGCTGGTGTTCGGCGATCCGCTCGCGCAGCTGGCCCACGAGGACGCGCTCGCGCGGCTGTTCGCGCTGCTGTGGGATTGCGGCCTGGCGGTGAGTCACGCGGTGCGTTCGGCCGCGCAATGCAGCGAGGCCGCTGCTGACCAGACCGTGCTGACGGCATTGATCGAAGCGCGTCCGCTGATGGCTGATGAGGCAGCGCGGCGTGCGCTGCGTGCGGCGGTGGATGACCGCGAACTGTGGCCACCGCGTGCGTTTTTCCTGGCCAAGCTCGAGGAACTGCGCAACCGTCACCAGCGCTTCGGTGACACTGCCGACAACCTGGAGCCGGACCTGAAGGATGGCCCCGGCGGCCTGCGTGATCTCAATACGCTGGGCTGGATGGCGCTGCGTGCGTTTGGTGTGCGCGATCTGGAAGCGCTGGTCGGCCTGAGCCATCTGGGCGCTGACGAGGCCGCTGCGCTGAAGCGCGAACGCGCGGTGCTGGCACGACTTCGCTTCGGCCTGCATCTGGTGGCGCGACGCCCGGAAGAGCGCCTGCGCTTCGATTACCAGAAGACCCTGGCCGCGCGCCTGGGCTTTGAAGACGACGCCGAAAGCCTGGGCGTCGAGAAAATGATGCAGGGCTTCTACCGCGCCGCGTCGGTGGTGCGGCGGATCAGCGATCGTCTGCTGCAGCGCTTCGAGGAACAGTTCGATGGCGAGGCGCAGCCCGAGCCGCTGACCGTGGGGTTCGCCCTGCGCCGTGGCTATCTGGCGGCCAACGATGCCGACTGGCCGAACGCGGACATCGGCCAGGTCTTCGCGCTGTTCGCCAGCTGGGCGAACAATCCGCAGATCCGCGGCCTGCATTCGTTGACCGCGCGCGCGCTGGCCGAATCGCTGCCGCTGCTGCCTGCCTATGACCAGGCAGACCCTGACGCGCGCGAACAGTTCATGGCCCTGCTGCGTGGCCAGCGCCCGGTCGACACGCTTTCGCGCATGGCGCGGCTGGGCGTGCTCGGGCAGTGGATTCCCGCGTTCGCCCAGGTCAGCGGGCGCATGCAGTTCGACCTGTTCCACGTCTACACCGTCGACCAGCACACGCTGATGGTCCTGCGCAACATGGGGCTGTTCGCCAGCAGTCGCGCCGACGAACGTTTCTCGATCGCCCATGAAGTCTGGCCGCGCCTGCGCAAGCCCGAACTGCTGCTGCTGGCCGGCCTGTTCCACGACATCGCCAAGGGGCGCGGCGGCGATCATTCCGAACTGGGCGCGGTCGATGCACGGGCCTTCTGCCACGCGCAGGGGCTGAGCGGTTCGGATACCGAGCTGGTGGCCTGGCTGGTCGAACAGCACCTGCGGATGTCGGTGACCGCGCAGAAGCAGGACATCGCCGATGCGGACGTGATCCATCGTTTCGCGACCCTGGTCGGCAGCCGCGACCGCCTCGATTACCTCTATCTGCTGACCTGCGCCGACATCGCCGGCACCAGCCCGAAACTGTGGAACGCGTGGAAGGACCGGCTGCTGGCCGATCTGTACTTCGCGACCCGGCGCGCGCTGCGCGAGGGCCTGGAGCATCCGGTGCCGGCCGCCGAGCGCGTGGCCGAAGCGCGCGACAGTGTGCGTGCGCTGGTGCGCGAGCAGGGCTACGACGATGCCACCATCGACCGCCAGTTCGCGGTGATGCCCGACGAAGGCTTCATCCGCCTGCGCCCGGAACAGCTGGCCTGGCAGGCCGCCGCGCTGGTACCGATCAAGCAGGGCCAGACGCTGGTGAAGGTACGTCGGATCAGCGTCGACGACCCAGCACTGGAAGTGTTCGTGCACTCGCCGGACCGTGACGGCCTGTTCGCCGCGATCGTGATGACGTTGGACCGCAAGGGCTACGGCATCCACCGCGCGCGCGTGCTGGATGGTCCTGCCGACACGATTTTCGATAATTTTGAAGTGAGCCCGGCCGATACGTTTGCCGATGGCAGCAGCGCCAATCTGGAAGCGGCCCTGCGCGAGGCGCTCAGTGGCGATTTGACGCGGCTGCGTCCCTCGCGCCGGGTGGTGCCACGCCAGCTTCGCCACTTCCGTTTTGCCCCGCGCATCGAGTTCCGCGATGAACCCGGCGCGACCCGTTTCGCCCTGGTCGCACCCGACCGCCCCGGCCTGCTGGCCGACGTGGCGTTCGTGCTGCGCAACCAGGGACTGCGCGTGCAGGACGCGCGCATTGCCACATTCGGCGAACGCGCCGAAGACACCTTCGTGATCAGTGACGAACACGACCTCCCCCTGACTGAATCCGCCCGGCAGCAGCTGCATGACGCAATGCTGGCCTGCCTGGACCCTGATCGAAACGCCGGAGACCCCGCCTGATGGCCACCAAGCCTGTAAAGAAGACTGTCGCGACCGCCAAGAGCGCAGCAGCCAAAAAGACCGCTGCCGCTGAGCCGGTTGCGAAGAAGACTGCCGCGCCGAAGAAGGCTGCGGTGAAGAAGGCACCAGCGAAGAAGGCCCCGGCCAAGACCGCCGAAGCCGCGCGCGCCGAGAACATCGCACGCAAGTCGCTGCGCAAGCCGGCCGGCCCGGGCGTGGAAGAACTGAAGTTCGGCATCGAAAGCGCTTTCGAGCGCCGCGCCACGCTGACCCTGCACGAACTGGAAGGCTCGACCCGTCCGCTGGTCAACCGCGTGATCGATGGCCTGGAAAGCGGCGAATTCCGCGTCGCCGAGCCGGACGGCCATGGTGGCTGGAAGGTCAACGAATGGCTGAAGAAGGCCGTGCTGCTGTATTTCCGCGTCAACGACATGGCCGTGGTCGATGCACGCCCGGCACCGTTCTGGGACAAGGTCGAATCGCGCTTTGCCGGCTATGACGAGGCGAAATTCCGCCGCGGCGGCGTGCGCGTGGTGCCGGGTGCGATCGCCCGTCGCGGCACGTACTTCGGCAAGGACGTGGTGCTGATGCCGAGCTTCACCAACATCGGTGCGTACGTCGGCGAAGGCACCATGGTCGACACCTGGGCCACCGTCGGTTCCTGCGCGCAGATCGGCCAGCACTGCCACCTGTCCGGTGGTGCCGGCATCGGCGGCGTGCTCGAACCGCTGCAGGCCAGCCCGACCATCATCGAAGACCATTGCTTCATCGGTGCGCGTTCGGAAGTGGTGGAAGGCGTGGTCGTCGGCCATCACAGCGTGATCGGCATGGGCGTGTTCCTCAGCCAGAGCACCCGCATCTACAACCGCGCCACCGGCGAAATCAGCTACGGCTACATCCCGCCGTACAGCGTGGTGGTGTCCGGCTCGCTGCCGAGCAAGGACGGTACCCACTCGCTGTACTGCGCGGTGATCGTCAAGCAGGTCGATGCCCGCACCCGCAGCAAGACCAGCGTCAACGACCTGCTGCGCGGCCTGGCCGACTGACGGAGCCGCACGCATGAGCACCACCGTCTACGGTCTGAAGAACTGCGATACCTGCAAGAAGGCGACCAAGTGGCTGGACCGCTTCGGCGTGCCGTACACCTTCGTCGACTACCGCGACAACAAGCCCAGCCCGGAAACGCTGCTGGAATGGGCCGCCCAGCTGGGTGGCCTGGCGGCGATGGTCAACAGGTCCTCCACCACCTGGCGGCAGTTGCCGGACAACCGCAAGGCCGCCGATTCGGAAGCGGAGTGGAAGCTGCTGCTGCGCGAATACCCGCAGCTGATCAAGCGCCCGCTGGTGGTGACTGCCGACGGCAAGGTCAGCCAGGGTTTCAGCGACAACGGCTTCAAGGCGCGCTTCGGCGTGGGCGGCGCGTGAGCGCCGTCCTCGACCTGGCCTGCGATCTGATTGCACGGCCGTCGGTGACCCCGGACGATGCCGGTTGCCAGCTGCTGATCGGTGAACGTCTGCAGGCGGCCGGTTTCACCTGCGAGCACCTGCGGCTGGGCGAGGTCGACAACCTGTGGGCCACTCACGGCAGCGGCGCACCGGTGCTGGTCCTGCTGGGCCACACCGACGTGGTGCCGCCGGGCCCGCGCGAGGCATGGCAGAGCGATCCGTTCGCACCGCAGATCCGCGATGGCGTGCTGTACGGTCGTGGTACCGCGGACATGAAGGGCAGCGTGGCTGCGTTCGTGGTCGCTGCCGAACAGTTCGTTGCGGCCCATCCGCAGCACACCGGCACGCTGGCGGTGCTGTTGACCAGTGACGAAGAAGGCGATGCCATCGACGGCGTGCGCCATGTCGCGCGGCTGTTCGCCGAGCGCGGCCAGCGCATCGACTGGTGCATCACCGGCGAGCCGTCGTCCACCGCCACGCTGGGTGACCTGCTGCGCGTGGGACGGCGTGGCAGCCTGTCGGCCAAGCTGCGCGTGCAGGGTGTGCAGGGCCACGTGGCCTACCCGGACAAGGCGCGCAACCCCATCCATCTTGCCGCGCCGATGCTGGCCGAACTGAGCGCACGGCGCTGGGACGAGGGCTATGAGAGCTTCCCGGCGACCAGCCTGCAGATCTCCAACATCCATGCCGGTACCGGCGCCAACAACGTGATTCCCGGTGAGCTGGAGGTGGATTTCAACATCCGCTACAACCCGCATTGGGATGCAGCGAAGCTGGAAGCGGAGATCACCACGCTGCTGGACCGTCATGGCCTGCAGTACACGCTGAAGTGGCACCGCAGCGGCGAACCGTTCTACACGCCCGAAGGGACGTTGCGCGCAGCGGCGCGCGCCGTGTTGGCTGAGCACACCGGTCGCGCGCCGGAAGAGAGCACCGGTGGTGGCACCTCCGATGCGCGCTTCATCGCACCCCTGGGTGCGCAGTGCATCGAAGTCGGCCCGGTCAACGCAAGCATCCACCAGGTGGATGAAAACGTGCGCGTGGACGAGCTGGAAGCGCTGCCGGGGCTGTACCAGCGACTGGTTGAACGCCTGCTGGTGTAGCGCTCGTCCAGCAGGTTGCTGTGGATACGCCGGGCATCGCCCGGCGCTATTCCGAGAACTGGAAGAACGGCGGTTTGATCGCTTCGCGCCAGTACGACTCGTCGGCCATGTAGAAGTCCTGCGCGTGTGCCTTGGCGAACCACGCCGCCGCGGCATCTACGTTTTTCTGCAGGCCATCGCCGCCGCGACCGAGAGCCAGTCCGGCCAGATACTGGCCATACACGTTGCCCTGCGCAGCGGCACGCTCATACCAGCGCAGCGCTTCGGTTTTGTCCTGCACCACGCCGATGCCGGCCTCGTACAGCGTGCCCAGGTCCACCTGCGCTTCGGCATCGCCGCGCGCGGCGCGGCGCTGGATGCGCGCGATCACCGGGTTCGGTGAGGCATCAGCGCTGAGCGGAGTGCCGGGTTTCGCGGACCCGCTGGTGGCATCGCGCAACGGCTGCAGCTTGTACAACTGACGCAGGTAGACCGCGCGGCGCAGGCGCCAGCGCAGTGCGCCCTCCATGTCGCCACGTCGCTCATACCACGTCTCCAGATCGCTCATCGCATACGGCGAGCCGTGATAGGCAGCGCGGTGGTACCAGCGGTAGGCCTTGCGCGCGGAGGGTTTCAGCACCACCGCGTCGGGCTTCTGCGGGGTATCAGCACTGTCCAGCCGGCCGCGTTCCAGGATCGTGCCCAGCTGTTCCTCGGCGCTTGTGGTGCGATGGGTGCGCGGCGAGGTGGCAGCGGCGCGCGCGTACCAGTCCAGCGCGCGCACGTCGTTGCGGTACTGGTACAGCTTGGCCATGCGCAACGCCGAATCGAACTGGCCATCGGCAGCTGCGGCCAGGGCGTCGCGTTCGCTGTCATCGACCGGGCGGGTGGGCGTGGTCGCACAGCCGGCCAGGGCGATCAGGGCCAGGAGGGGCAGCAGGCGACGGCAGCAAGGGTTCATCCATGAATTCCGGAAAGCGGGCAGGGAATTATCGGGGTCGCTACCGGCGTGGCCGCTGAATCGGTTGCCATCGCAACTGTTGCGCCGCGCCGGAAACCCGGTTACGGTCGGATCCATGTCGCTCCGCCTGGCCACCGCCGTCAACAACAGCAACCGCAATAATCTGCGCGCGAATAATCGTGCGCGGCCGATGCGGGACTGCGCCCTGGGTAGATAGACAGCAACATACGCCCGGACACCAGAAAACCCGCATCGGCCGATGCGGGTTTTTTTGTGCCCGGGCGCAGCCCCACCCGGGCCTGGATGGCCGGTCGAACACCTTCCCCCCGTGTACTTCCCCACAACAGGAGTTCCACCCATGTGTTCGATCTTCGGTATTTTCGGCCTGCAGGCCGGTGACGATCTTCCTTCCCTGCGCCGCCATGCGCTGGAGCTGTCGCAGCGCCAGCGCCATCGCGGCCCGGACTGGAGCGGCGTGTACCTGGACGAAGGCGCGCTGCTGGTTCACGAGCGCCTGGCCATCGTCGATCCGGCCGGCGGCTCGCAGCCGCTGCTGTCCGCAGACGGGCAGCTGGCGCTGGCGGTCAACGGCGAGATCTACAACCACCAGCAGCTCAAGGCCGGCCTCGCCGAAGCCTATGCCTTCCAGACCGGCTCGGACTGCGAGGTGATCAACGCGCTGTACCGTCAGGGCGGATCGCCCGCGCAGTGGCTGGAACAGCTCAACGGCATCTTCGCCTTTGCCCTGTGGGACCGTGCAGCCGGCCGTGTGCTGGTGGCGCGCGATCCGGTCGGCGTGGTGCCGCTGTACTGGGGCCATGATGCGCAGGGGCGGCTGCGCGTAGCTTCTGAAATGAAGGCGCTGGTCGATACCTGCGCCGACGTTGCCCAGTTCCCGCCGGGCCATTACTACGACAGTGCCAGCGGCGAACTGGTGCGCTACTACCAGCAGCCGTGGCGCGAGTACGACGAGGTGCAGGGCCGCCAGGCCGATCTCGCCGAGCTGCGCCAGGCCTTTGAACATGCGGTGGAACGCCAGTTGATGAGTGACGTGCCGTATGGCGTGCTGCTGTCGGGCGGGCTGGATTCGTCGCTGGTTGCCGCCGTGGCAGCACGTTATGCGCGGCGTCGCATCGAAGATGGCGGCCAGAGCGAAGCCTGGTGGCCGCGCCTGCATTCGTTCGCCATCGGCCTGAAGGGTTCGCCGGATCTGGCGGCTGCTGCGGTCGCCGCCGAAGCGCTGGGCACCGTGCACCACGGCTTCGAATACACCTTCGAGGAAGGTCTGGATGTGTTGCCGGAGGTGATCCGCCACATTGAAACCTACGACGTCACCACCATCCGCGCCTCCACGCCGATGTTCCTGCTGGCGCGCCGGATCAAGGCGATGGGCGTGAAAATGGTGCTGTCCGGCGAAGGCAGCGATGAGATCTTCGGCGGCTATCTGTACTTCCACAAGGCACCGGACGCGCGCGAATTCCACCAGGAACTGGTGCGCAAGCTCGACGCCCTGCACAACTACGATTGCCTGCGCGCCAACAAGTCGATGATGGCCTGGGGCGTGGAGCCGCGCGTGCCGTTCCTGGACCGCGAGTTCCTCGACGTGGCCATGCGTTTCGATGCCGCGCACAAGATGGTCGGTGCCGGCTTCGGTGGTCGCCGCATCGAGAAGGCAGTGCTGCGCGAGGCCTTCGAGGGCTACCTGCCGGACAGCATCCTGTGGCGGCAGAAGGAGCAGTTCAGCGATGGTGTCGGCTACGGTTGGATCGACGGCCTGAAGGCGCACGCCGAAGCACAGGTCAGCGACCGCGTACTGGCCGCCGCCGACAAGCGCTTCCCGCACAACCCGCCGCAGACCAAGGAGGCGTACTACTACCGCCACCTGTTCGAGCAGTTCTTCCCCAGTCATGCGGCGGCTGAAACCGTGCCGGGCGGGAAGTCGATCGCCTGTTCCTCGCCGGCAGCCATTGCCTGGGACGCCAGCTTCGCCGCAGCCGCCGATCCGTCGGGCCGCGCCATCGCCGGCGTGCACGAGCAGGCTCTGGCCTGACCGGCAGTGCCCGGTCGCCTGACAACGGTAGCGCCGGGCCATGCCCGGCGAGCGCACAGCGCCGGAGCAGGCAAGGACGTATCATCGGCGCCCTGCACATTGGGGAATGTTCATGGACGTACAGACCGGAGGTCCCGTGCGGCCGACGAAGTGGGCGTGGCGTTACCTGGTCTGGGCCGGCGTGCCGCTGCTGGTCGGCCTGCTGCTGGCCCGCTATGCCGGGCCCGGGCTGCCGACGGTGGCCAGCAAGGCCGAAGCCGTGGTCGGCAGCGATTGGGCGCATCACCTGGCCTCGCCGCTGGGCCTGTTCCTGCTGCAGCTGCTGGTGCTGTTGCTGGTCGCCAAGGGCGCGGGCGCACTATTGAAGCGTTTCGGCCAGCCGGCCGTGATCGGCGAGATGGCCGCTGGCCTGATGATGGGGCCGCTGTTGCTGGGCAGTCTGCTGCCACAGGTGCACGGCGCGCTGTTCCCGGCCACTTCGCTGGGGCCGCTGGGCATGCTCAGCCAGCTGGGCGTGCTGATGTTCCTGCTGGTGGCCGGCGCCGAACTGGATCTGGGTGCGCTGCGTGGGCGTCGTCGATTCGCCTTCACCGTCAGCCACGCGGGCATCGCGGTGCCGTTCGTGCTCGGCGTGGCCCTGGCCATCTGGCTGTACCCGCAGCATGGGCCGCAAGGTGTGAGCTTTACCGCGTTCGCGCTGTTCGTCGGCATCTCGATGAGCATCACCGCCTTCCCGGTGCTGCTGCGCATCCTCGCTGATCGCGGCATCACCCACACATCGCTGGGGCAGACCGCCATTGCCTGCGCGGCGTTGGGCGATGCGACCGCGTGGTGTCTGCTGGCGCTGATCGTGGCGGCTGCGCAGGCCACTGGCTGGCTGCCGGCCAGCCTGAACCTGCTGTGCGTGGTGGCGTTCATCGCGCTGATGCTGGGGCTGGTGAAGCCGTGGTTTGCCCGCCAGACCATCGCGCCGGGTCGCGAAGGACGCTGGCTGCTGGGCATCCTGCTGCTGTCATTGGCCAGTGCGTTGGTTACCGAAGTGCTCGGCATCCACGCGCTGTTCGGCGCGTTCGCTGCGGGTGTGGCGGTGTCGTCCAATGCGCAGCTGCGGCAGCTGCTGGTGGCCAGGGTCGAACCGTTCGCGGTGACCCTGCTGCTGCCGCTGTTCTTCGCCATGACCGGCCTGCGCATGCGTGCCGACGCGCTGCGCAGCAGCGACATCCTGCTGTGCGTGGTGGTGATCGCAGTGGCCACGGTGGGCAAGCTGCTGGGCACCTGGAGTGCGGCGCGCAGCACCGGCATGGCCTCGCGCGAAGCGTGGCGACTGGGGGCGCTGATGAACACCCGCGGGTTGATGGAGCTGATCGTGCTCAACCTGGGCTACGAGCTGGGCCTGCTGGGCGACCGCCTGTTCTCGGTGCTGGTGATCATGGCGCTGGTGACCACCGCAATGACCGGGCCGCTGTTGAACCTGATCGAGCGCCGCAGGGCCTGACCCGGTCGCGCCGGGCGGGCATTTTGTAGAGCCGAGCCCATGCTCGGCTCCGCACCAGAAGCAGCCGAGCATGGGCTCGGCTCTACAGCGTGCAGCGCACCCTCGGGCATGTGGGTGCCGCCGTCAGTGCACCGGTACCAGCGTCATCGTGTGCTGTGCCTTGCCGGGCAGGAACGGGGTGGGGCGACCATGCACCCAATCCTCATGGCCCGCGCCCCAGTAAGGCGACAGCGGATGGCCGCTCTGCCCACCCGGCATGTGCACGATGCCGTCGGCCTCGTGGCCGGGCGAGACCACCATCCGCTGCGAGGCACCGAAGGTCGGCGTCTGTACACGCGGCATATCACGGTCGCCGGGCAGCGGATCGGCCGGCATGCACAACCAGCGGCTGGCGAAGGCGGGCAGGGCGCGCGCGACCGGATGGCAGATCGCTGCGGTATTGCGCTCGCCCCAGCTGCGGTGTGCCAGCGGCCCCTGCGTGGACAGCTCCGCTTCGGTGCGACGTGCAGCGTCGGCCAGCAGCGCATCCCAGCTGGTGTACGCGGGCGGCAGCAGGTTGGCGGGTCGCTGTTCCAGCATCGGCCAGGCGACACCTTCCAGCTGCGCCAGACGTGGTGCCAGGAAGTCCTCGCCCAGCTGCGCCCGGGCCGGTGCCAGCAGCGCATCGTTCAGCGTGTCGAGCACCTGTGTACGGAACTCGCGCACCACCCGGTAGCTGGTCGAATTGATCGCGGCGCGCCCGTCCCAATGGCGGCTGACCGTGCCCAACCGCTTCAGTGCCGGATCGTCGCTGTGCTCGATCACCTCCTGCAGCAGCACCCACCAGCGCTGCAGGAACACTGCGCGGTCGTCCAGCTGGATTGCCAGCAGGTCGTGTTCGTCGAAGCGCTCCTGTGTGGCCAGCAGATCACGGATCTGCCGTCCGCGTGCACCGAGGTCGTAGCCGCCGTTGCCGACGGTGGCCAAGGTCGCCTCGTCCACCACGCGGCTGTTGGCGGTCCACAGCCGATGCGCGGGTGGATCGATCAGGCTCGGCGCGGCGTCGCTGCGGATCGGCCAGGGTGCGCAGCCTGGGTTGGCCTGATTGTCATTGAAGCCCAGTGGCGCGCAGCTCGGGCCACGGTCAGGTCGCGCGCCGACCAGGCGCCACGCGATGCGCCCGCTGCGGTCGCCGATGAGCAGGTTCTGTGCGGGAATGCCGGCGTGGTCGGCAATCTGCAGGGCCTGGTCCAGATCGGCGGCGCGTGCCATGTCGGCGAAGTCCATGCGCACCGCGCCCGGCAACTGCGCGACCCAGCGCAGGGCGTCACCGCTGCCATCGGCGTGGGTGTGCAGGATCGGCCCCCACGCGGTTTCGCGTACCGGGAATTGCACGTCGGTGCCGCCGGCCACGACGATCCGTTCCTCATGCACGGTCACCGTGGCGTCGGCGGGCTCGCTGCGGAAGTCGGCGGTGTCGATGTAGCTGTTGGTGAAACCCCAGGCCACGTGGCCGTTGCTGCCGACAATCACCGCCGGCACGCCCGGCAGCGAGAACCCGCTGACGTCGACCTGGCCACCTGCGGCCTGCGGATCGGGGTAGCGCAGGCGCACACGGAACCACAGGCTGGGGGCGCGCAGGCCCAGGTGCATGTCGTCGGCGACGATCGCACGGCCATCGGTGGTCAGCGCGCCGGCAACGGCGAAATTGTTGCTGCCGACCGCGTCGGCATCTTCCGCAGCCTGGCCGGTCGAGGCCTTCAGCGTGCGCAGGTCCAGCTGGTTGGCATCGGGCAGGGGGGCGTTGCCGCGGGGAGCGCCGGCCAGCGGCGCGTCCCATTCGCTGCCGTCATGCGCCAGCAGGGCATACAGGGCCGGCGGCACCACCGCGCGGATGCGCTGCAGGGCCAGTTCGGACTGGTTGCTGGGATCCTGCAGGTCCGCGTACATGGCCAGGCCTGCCAGCACGCTGTCGCTGGCCTGCCACGGTTGCGGCGCCTGCCGCAGCAGCAGGTAGGCCCATGGCCGCACCGCCAGGCTGCCCAGGCCCTGGTTGACCCCGTCCACATAGGCGCGCACGGCCGCAGGGTCGCTGCCCAGCGCATCCTGCAGATGGGCCTCGGTGCGCGCACGCAGGCGGTGTACGCGCATGCGCTTGTCGGCCTCGATCGCCTTCGCCCCGAACAGCGCGGACAGTTCACCGGCGGCACTGCGCCGCATCAGGTCCATTTCGAAATAACGTTCCTGCGCGTGAATACGGCCGAGCGCCCGCAGCGCATCGGCCTTGTTGCCGGCGGTGATGGTGACCACCCCCAGCGCATCGCGCTCCACGGTGACCTTGCCGGCCAGCCCGGGCAAAGGGCGCTCGCCGTCCAGCTCGGCCAAGCTGCCGCGCAGCAGCAACCACAGGACCAGCACCGCGAGCAGCACGATCGCGACCAACGCACCCAGAATCCACCGCCACGTACGACGCATTGCAGGTCCTTCCCGAGCATGTCGGCCGATTGTAGCCGCAGGCGCAACTGCGACTGATTCCGATTAGATCACCGTATTTCCAGATGGGGCACCATGGGCGCCATCGATTCACAGGAGCTCCCCCCATGAAAGGCAACCCGGACGTCATCGCCTGCCTGAAGGAACTGCTGCGCGGCGAACTCGCCGCCCGCGACCAGTACTTCATCCACTCCCGCCGCTACGAGGACCAGGGCCTGTTCGCGCTGTACGAACGCCTGAACCACGAGATGGAAGAAGAGACCCAGCATGCCGACGCGCTGCTGCGCCGGATCCTGTTCCTGGGCGGCGACCCGGACATGCGCCCGCATGCCACCGAGCCGGGCAAGACCGTGGAGGAGATGCTGCGCAAGGACCTGGACACCGAATACGCCGTTCGCAACAACCTCGCCGCCGGCATGAAGCTGTGCGAGGAGAAGGGCGACTACGTGAGCCGCGACATGCTGCTGGCGCAGTTGAAGGACACCGAGGAAGACCACGCGTGGTGGCTGGAGCAGCAGTTGGGCCTGATCAAGCGCATCGGCCTGGAGCTGTACCAGCTGAGCAAGATCGACGGCAGCGGCGCCCCGGCGCACTGATCCAGTACCGCCTTTGTAGAGCCGAGCCATGCTCGATTGCTTTCCGGTAGAGCCGACCGCTGGTCGGCTGCTGTACCTGATGTAGAGCCAAGCCATGCTTGGCTGCATTCCGCGGAAGCACAACGTCCCGTCGCCCGCCAGCACCGGAGCACCGCCAGCCAGCCTTCGCCAGCCAGCTGCTCCACCGCCCGCCAGCCGACAAACAAAAAAGCCGGGGAATGCCCCGGCTTTTTTGTGTCTGGCGTCCGGGGTCGGATCCGTTTTCGAAGAAAACGGCTCTGACCCCATCGGGTGAGGCGTGCCAACCAAGGTTGGCATCTACCAGAGGCGTTGCCTGGGATCGGAGCCCTTTCCGTTGAAAGGAATCCGACCCCGCGCCTCATTCGACCGACAGCCCTTCGACCTTCTGCCAGCCACGCGGCAGCAGGTGGCCGCGGGTGGCGCGGGCGCCCAGATAGGCCTCGAGCTCGTTGAACTTCAGGCCCATCGTGCGCTGGCCACTGCGCACCTGCAGGGTCTGCCCCGGGCTGATCGCCACGATCGCAACCACGCGTTCGGTGGCGAGCTTGGCCTTGGGGATCTCGATGATCTTGTTGCCCTTGCCCTTGTCCAGTTCCGGCAGGTCGCTGGCGGCGATCGCCAGCAGGTTGCCCGAGCTGGTCACCGCGACGATGCGGTCGGTGGCGACGTTGGCCACCACCGACGGCGACAGCACCGACGAGCCCGCCGACAGGTTCAGCATCGCCTTGCCGGCCTTGTTGCGGCCGATCAGGTTCTCGAAGCGGGTGACGAAACCATAGCCGTGGGTCGAGGCCAGCACGAAGCGGGTATCCGGTTCGGCGCTGGCCAGGGTCACGAAGCTGGTGCCCGCGGCCGGCGAGAAGCGGCCGGTCAGCGGTTCACCGTTGCCGCGTGCCGAGGGCAGGGTATGCACCGGCGTGGAGTAGGCGCGGCCTTCGCTGTCGAGGAACGCGACCTGCTGGGTGCTGCGTGCACGCACCGCGCCCTGCAGGGCATCGCCATCGCGGTAGGACAGGGTCGAGGCGTCGATGTCGTGGCCCTTGGCGGCGCGGATCCAGCCCTTCTCGGACATCACCACCGTCATCGGCTCGCTCGGCACCAGCTCGGTCTCGTCGATGGCCTGCGCCGCCTGGCGCTGCACCAGCGGCGAACGGCGCTCGTCACCGAACTTCTTGGCATCGGCCTGCAGCTCGTCGCGGATCAGCTTCTTCAGCTTGGCCTTGCTGTCGAGGATGCTCAGGATCTTGTCGCGCTCCTTGGCCAGCTCGTCCTGCTCGCCACGGATCTTCATCTCTTCCAGGCGGGCCAGCTGCTTCAGCTTGGTTTCCAGGATGTACTCGGCCTGGTCTTCGGACAGGCCGAAGCGCGCGATCAGCGCCGCCTTCGGTTCGTCCTCGGTACGGATGATGTGGATCACCTCGTCCAGGTTGAGGAACGCCACCAGCAGGCCTTCCAACAGGTGCAGGCGGCGCTCGACCTTCTGCAGGCGGTGCTGCAGGCGGCGGGTGACGGTGCTGCTGCGGAATGCCAGCCATTCGCTCAGCAGCGTCTTCAGGTTCTTCACCTGCGGACGGCCGTCCAGCCCGATCACGTTGAGGTTGACGCGGTAGCTGCGCTCCATGTCCGTGGTCGCGAACAGGTGGCCCATCAGCTGCTCGGCGTCGACGCGGTTCGAGCGCGGCACCAGCACCACGCGCACCGGGTTGGCGTGGTCGGATTCATCACGGATGTCTTCCAGCCATGGCAGCTTCTTTGCACGCATCTGCGCGGCGATCTGCTCGATCACCTTCGACGGCGACACCTGGAACGGCAACGCGGTGACCACCACGTTGTGGGTTTCCTTGATGTAGGTCGCACGCGCACGCACGCTGCCGTTGCCGGTCTCGTACATGTTCCGCAGGTCGTTGGCCGGGGTGATGATCTCAGCGTTGGACGGGTAGTCGGGGCCCTTCACGTGCTCGCACAGGTCGCGCACGCTGGCATCCGGATCGTCCAGCAGGTGCAGCAGCGCGCTGACGATCTCGTTGAGGTTGTGCGGCGGCACATCGGTGGCCATGCCCACGGCGATGCCGGTGGTGCCGTTCAGCAGCAGATGCGGCAGGCGTGCCGGCATCCAGGTAGGTTCCTGCAGGGTGCCGTCGAAGTTCGGTGCCCAGTCGGTGGTGCCCTGGCCCAGTTCGCCCAGCAGCACTTCGGCGATCGGGGTCAGCTTGGATTCGGTGTAACGCATCGCCGCGAACGACTTCGGGTCGTCGCTGGAACCGAAGTTGCCCTGGCCTTCGATCAGCGGATAGCGGTACGAGAACGGCTGCGCCATCAGCACCAGCGCCTCGTAGCACGCGCTGTCGCCATGCGGGTGGTACTTACCGATGACGTCACCGACGGTGCGCGCGGACTTCTTCGGCTTGGACGCGGCATTCAGGCCCAGCTCGCTCATCGAATAGATGATGCGGCGCTGCACCGGCTTCAGGCCGTCGCCGAGGAACGGCAGGGCGCGATCCAGGACCACGTACATCGAGTAGTCGAGGTAGGCGCGTTCGGCGTATTCGCGCAGCGGCAGTTGTTCGAAACCGTGGAACACGGGGCGGGCAAGATCGGTCATGCGGCGTTGTTACCTATGTCGGGAGGCGGTGACGGCGGTCGCCGCTCTCAATCCAGTGATTATCCGGATGCGGCGGGGGATGCCAAGCCGCGTGCAGGATCCAGGCCCGGTTCCAGGCCGTGGCCGGCCCGTGCCAGGTAGCGTCCGGGCGGCAACCCGAAGTGTCGCCGGAACACGGTGACGAAGGCGCTGGCACTGCTGAAGCCCAGTGCGTGGGCGATGTCGGCCACGCTGCGACCCTCGCTGAGCTGCCGCAGCGCCTCGGCCAGCCGCGCCTGCTGACGCCACTGGGCGAAGCTCAGGGTAGTCTCGTCGCGGAAATGGCGGGTCAGGCTGCGCGGCGACAAGCCGGCCCAATGCGCCCACTGCGCCAGGCCGCGCTCGTCGGCCGGGTCGGCCAGCAGCTGTGAGGCGATCTTCAGCAGGCGCCGGTCACGCGGCATCGGCAGATGCATGCGCTGGCGCGGCGCGGTGCGGATCTCGTCCAGCAGCACGTTGATGATGTGCTGCCGTTCGGTGGTGCTTTCGTAGTCCTGCGGCCAGTCGCAGATGCGTTCAGCTACCGCCTGCGCCAGCCGTGAGATGCCCAGTACACAGGGATCGGCAGGCAGTTCGGCGCACAGCGGTGCGGCCAGCACCATGCCCCAGCCGCGCAGGGGTCCATCGATGTGGACCGTATGCGGTTCGGCCGGTGGCATCCAGCCCGCCGAGCCCGGCGCCAGCGACCAGGTGCCATGCGAGGTGCGGGTGGTCAGCAGGCCGCGTTCAACGCAGATCAGCTGCGCGCGGACGTGGTGATGCCAGTCCACTTCGCGGGCCAGCCCCTGCGGGCTGTCGAAGCGGAAGGCGATGACCGGCGGGCCGTCATTGCGCTCGAACCAGTCCAGCGCTTCTTCACGCAGCAGGGTGGCAGGTCCGGGTTCGCCCGCCTTCACGTGGGCTGGGGGTGGCTTGAATGTGACATTCATTGGCTTGATTGTACTACCGGGCCAGTTGGGAGCGCCATTAAGGTGGCGCCTTCACCTGATCCAGCCCATTGCTGCAACACAGCATTCGATGCCAGATCGAATATTTCCATTGAGAAATATTTTTTTTGGAAGAGAATGCTCCCCCATGATCTGTCCTGCAACCACTCCCCCCAGCTTCGGCCTGCTGCTGCGCCAGGTGCGCGACGGTCTGGTCCGCCAGCTCGATGCGTCCATGGCCGAAGAAGACCTCGGCATCGGCTTCACCCACTACATCGGGCTGAAGGTGCTCTCGAACATGGCGCCGTGCACGGCCAACGAACTGGCCCAGGCCATCGACCAGGTGCCCAGTGCGGTCACCCGCCTGCTGGACAAGCTGGAGGCGCTCGGTTGCGTGCGCCGCGAGCCGCATGCCCAGGACCGGCGTGCGCTGCAGATCGTATTGACCGAAGAAGGCCGCGCGCTGTGGGCGCGGTTGAAGCTGCGCGGCGACGCGGTGATGGATTACGCCCTGCGCGATCTGTCCGCCGACGAACGCACGCAGCTGCTGTCCCTCCTGACCCGAATCCGCGATTCCCTGACGACCCCATGAACTCGATCCCGCATCCCACTCTCCGCCGGTCCGGGCGCGCGCTGCTGGTTTCAGCGCTGGCCCTGGCCCTGGCCGCCTGCGCCAGCAGCCGCGGCCTCACCCCGCAGGGCCACGTGCTCGACGTGGACAGCCTGCACAGCGAACGCACCCTGGCCGACAGCGACCTGAGCGCCGCCGGTTTTCCCGCCCAGGACTGGTGGAAGGCACTGGGCGATACGCAGCTGGATGCGCTGATCGCCGAAGGCCTGGCCGGCCATCCGAGCCTGGACTCCGCCGACGCCCGCCTGCGCCAGGCACAGTCACAGGTCGGCACCGCGCGCGCCGATCGCCTGCCCAGCCTGTCCGTGTCCGGTGGCTACACCGGTCTGCGCCTGCCCGAATCGATGGCCGGCGATGAAATCGGTGGCCACTACGCCGGCAGCAGCCAGGTTGCCTTCGATTTCAGCTACGGCATCGACCTGTGGGGCGGCAAGCGCGCCGCCTGGGAAGCCGCCGTGGACGGCGCCCACGCCGCTACCGTCGAGGCCCAGGCCGCACGCCTGAACCTGTCTACCGGCATCGCACAGGCCTATACCGACCTGGCCTACGCCTGGCAGCTCAACGACGTAGCTGAAGAAGAACTGGCGCGCTCGCAGAAGTCGCTGGAACTGACCCGCCAGCGTCGCAGTGCTGGCATCGACAGTGATCTGCAGGTGCGCCAGGCCGAGGCCCGCGTTCCGGCCGCACAGCAGCAGTTGCTGGCGGCGCAGCAGCGCATCGATGCGGGACGCACTGCATTGGCCGCGCTGGTCGGCAAGGGCCCGGACCGTGGCCTGTCGATCGAACGCCCGCGCGCGATGAATCCGCTGGCGTTGCAGCTGCCGGGCGTGGTGCCCAGTGAGCTGCTCGGTCGCCGCCCCGACATCGTCGCCGCGCGCTGGCGGGTAGAAGCGGCCGACAAGCAGATCAAGGTCGCCAAGACCAAGTTCTACCCGAGCCTCAACCTGACCGCACTGGCCGGCGTGGTCGCACCCAACGTCGGCGACCTGCTGCAGAGCAGCTCCAGCTTCGCCTACATCGGTCCGGCGCTGAGCATGCCGATCTTCGAAGGCGGCAAGCTGCGCGCGAACCTGGCCAACACCGATGCGCAGTACGACCTGGCCGTAGCGAACTACAACCAGGCGGTGCTCGATGCACTGCGCGACGTCGCCGACCAGGTCAACGCAGTGCGCTCACTGGCGCAGCAGGCGCAGTCGCAGCAGCAGGCGGTGGATACCGCACGCGCTGCATTCGACCTGGCCCAGCAGCGTTATCGCGCCGGCATCGGCAGCTATCTGGACGTGCTGACCGCGCAGTCCACCCTGCTGCAGTCGCAGCAGCAGCTGGCCGGCCTGCAGTCGCAGCAGCTGCAGACCTCGGTGCGCCTGAGCAAGGCGCTCGGCGGTGGTTTCCAGCCCAGTGACGCCGACGCCGCACCGCTTGCTTCCCATTCCGATTCCTCGCATTCCTGAAGACGCCTGCCATGAGCCAGACCCAAGACACTGCGGCCCCCGCCGCCCCCAACCGTCGCGGCAAGCTGCTGCGCGGCCTGTTCGTGATCGTCGTGCTGCTGCTGGCGGCACTGGCGCTGTGGTACTTCATGTTCGGCCGTTGGTTCGAAGAGACCGACGACGCCTACGTGCAGGGCAACCAGGTGCAGATCACCCCGCTGGTGGCCGGCACCGTGGTCGCCATCAATGCCGATGACGGCATGCGCGTGGAGCGCGGCCAGCTGCTGGTGCAGCTGGACCCGGCCGATACTTCGGTGGCCCTGCAGCAGGCTGAAGCCAACCTGGCCAAGACCGTGCGCCAGACCCGCGGCCTGTACCGCAGCGTCGAGGGTGCACAGGCGGATCTGAACGCGCGTCAGGTGACCCTGAAGCGCGTGCGCGACGACTTCGCACGCCGCAAGGGCCTGGCCGCCACCGGCGCCATTTCCAACGAAGAACTGGCCCACGCCGGCGATGAGCTGGCGGCTGCCGAAGCGGCCGTGGCCGGTTCGCGCGAGACCGTCGAGCGCAACCGTGCACTGGTCGATGACACCGTGATCGCCACCCAGCCGGACGTGCAGGCCGCCGCCGCGCAGTTGCGCCAGGCCTTCCTCAACAATGCGCGTTCGGGCATCGTCGCGCCGGTCACCGGCTATGTCGCCCGTCGTTCGGTGCAGGTCGGTCAGCGCGTGCAGCCGGGCAATGCGCTGATGGCGGTGGTGCCGACCGAGCAGATGTGGGTCGAAGCCAACTTCAAGGAAACCCAGCTGCGCCACATGCGCCTGGGGCAGGAAGTGGAGCTGAAGTCGGACCTGTATGCCGGCGACGTGAAGTACAAGGGCCGCATCGACAGCCTCGGCCTGGGCACCGGTTCGGCGTTCTCGCTGCTGCCGGCGCAGAACGCCAGCGGCAACTGGATCAAGATCGTGCAGCGCGTGCCGGTGCGCATCGCCATCGATGCCAAGCAGCTGGCCGAACACCCGCTGCGCATCGGCCTGTCGATGAAGGCCGAAGTGAGCCTGCGCGACCAGAAGGGTGAAGTGCTGCCGAGCGCGGCCGCCAAGGGCACGGTGTTCGACACCGACGTGTACGCCAAGCAGCTGCACGATGCCGATGAGGTGATCCACACGATCATCCAGGGCAACCTGCCGCAGCAGGGCAAGGCGAGCTGAGGCCGGCCATGTCCGCACAAGCTCCAGCTGCGCCCGGCTCTCCGGGCGCACCGGCGGCGCCGGGTGCGGCCGCCGGCTTCCTGCCACCCAGTGTGGCCCTGTGCACCGTGGGCCTGGCGATGGCCTCGTTCATGCAGGTGCTCGACACCACCATCGCCAACGTCTCGTTGCCGACCATCGCCGGCAATCTTGGCGCCAGTTCGCAGCAGGCAACGTGGGTCATCACCTCGTTCGCGGTCAGCACCGCGATCGCACTGCCGCTGACCGGCTGGCTCAGCCGTCGCTTCGGCGAGCGCAAGCTGTTCGTGTGGGCCACGCTGGCCTTCGTGATCACCTCGCTGCTGTGCGGCCTGGCCCAGAGCATGGGCATGCTGGTGCTGTCACGCGCGCTGCAGGGCTTCGTCGCCGGCCCGATGTATCCCATCACCCAGTCGCTGCTGGTCTCGATCTATCCACGAGAGAAGCGCGGACAGGCGCTGGCGCTGCTGGCGATGATCACCGTGGTGGCGCCGATCTGCGGGCCGATCCTCGGTGGCTGGATCACCGACAACTACAGCTGGGAATGGATCTTCCTGATCAATGTGCCGCTGGGCATCTTCGCAGCGCTGGTGGTCGGTAACCAGTTGAAGGGGCGCCCGGAACACGTCGAAAAGCCGAAGATGGACTACGTTGGCCTGGTCACCCTGGTGATCGGCGTAGGTGCCTTGCAGCTGGTGCTCGACCTGGGCAACGACGAGGACTGGTTCTCGTCGATGAAGATCGTGGTGCTGGCCTGCGTGGCGGTGGTGGCGCTGACCGTGTTCCTGATCTGGGAACTGACCGACAAGGATCCGATCGTCGACCTGAAGCTGTTCCGGCACCGCAACTTCCGCGCCGGTACGCTGGCGATGGTGGTGGCCTACGCGGCGTTCTTCAGCGTGGCACTGCTGATTCCGCAGTGGCTGCAGCGCGACATGGGTTACACCGCGATCTGGGCGGGCCTGGCGACGGCGCCGATCGGCATCCTGCCGGTGATCATGACCCCGTTCGTGGGCAAGTACGCATCGCGCTTCGACATGCGCATGCTGGCCACGATCGCGTTCGTGGTGCTGTCGATGACCAGCTTCCTGCGGTCGGGGTTCAACCTGCAGGTGGACTTCCAGCACGTGGCCGGCGTGCAGCTGATCATGGGCATTGGTGTCGCGCTGTTCTTCATGCCGGTGCTGCAGATCCTGCTGTCGGACCTGGATGGTCGTGAGATCGCGGCCGGCTCGGGCCTGGCCACGTTCCTGCGTACGCTGGGCGGCAGCTTCGCCGCGTCGCTGACCACCTGGCTGTGGGCGCGTCGTACGCAGGTGCATCACGCAGACCTGACCGAACACATCTCGGTGTATCAGCCGGGCATGCAGGACCAGGTGGCGGCGATGGGGCAGGGCGACCTGCAACATGGTGCGGCGGTGTTGAACAACATGATCAACCACCAGGCATCGCAGATGGGCTTCAACGACATCTTCTTCCTGCTGGGCTGGATCTTCCTGGCGATCATCACCTTCCTGTGGCTGGCCAAGCCGCCGTTCGGTGCAGGCGCGGGTGCTGCCGCCGGTGGCGGGCACTGATCGATCGTTGTTGTTGAAACGCAGAAACCCCGCCGGAAGGCGGGGTTTTTGTTTTGCAGTAGATCCACGCCATGCGTGGATGAACCGTCGCGATAACGATCGCGTTTCAAAATCCGGACATGAAAAAACCCGCTTGCGCGGGTTTGATCATTGTCTGAGTCATGGTGCCCAGGAGAGGACTCGAACCTCCACGAAGTTGCCCCCGCTAGCACCTGAAGCTAGTGCGTCTACCAATTCCGCCACCTGGGCGACTCAGGAGGAGAATTTTGCAGGAAGCTTGGATATGTGTCAACACCATTTCACACATTTTTTTCTGCACCCATTTCCGCGTCCACATCCAGATGCAGCAGCAGGCTGCGCATCGGCGGCGAGAGCTTTTCCCAGTCTGCAAACGCGGCGCACAGTCGGCGCTGTGCCCATGCGTTGCCGAGTGCAACGGCGACGATGCCGGTGGCCCGTCGGTGCTGCCGTGCGATCGTGCGTGGCGCGATGCCCACGCCGATGCCATGGCCCACCATCGTGCACAGGCCTTCGAAGGTCTTCATGCGGATGCGCACGTCGAGCGTGCGTCCGGCCTCTGCCGCCAGTTCTTCGATATAGGTCTGCAGTGCGTTGCCGTCGGCCAGCGCGACGAAGGTCTCGCCCAGCACATCGCTGAAGTCGAGCGAGCGCCGCGCGGCGAAGCGATGGCCGGCCGGCAGCAGCATCATCAGCGGGTCTTCCGCAACCACATGACGGCGCAGCCCATCGGCGGGGACGGCGTCGCTGATGAAGCCGGCCTCCGCCTGGCCGGCACGGATCGCGCGCACGACTTCAGTGCTGGTGCGTTCGTGCAGTTCGACGCGCAGGCGAGGGCGTTCGGCCAGCCATGGCGCCAGTCGCGCGGGCAGATAGTTGGTCAATGCCGCAGTGTTGGCATACAGGTGCAGCGTACCGCGCGCGCCGTGGGCGAAGGCCTGCAGTTCGCCGCGCAGCTGTGCCTGCTGCTGCAGGATCAGGCGCGCGTGATGGGCCAGTGCGGCGCCCGCTTCGGTGAGGCTGACGCCGCGCGGGTGGCGGGTCAGCAGCGCGGTGCCGGCGTCGGTTTCGATGGCGCGCAGGCGTTCGCTGGCCGATCCCAGTGCCAGATTCGCCTCCACGGCGCCGGCGGTGATGCTGCCGGCGTCGGCCACCGCCAGGAACAGGCGCAGATCGGCAATGTCCAGGCGCATGTCGTGACCTCGCAACGTGGCCGTTGCCTTCGGAGCAGCCGAAGGGTGGGGCGGGAATGCCGCATTGTGCGCTGAAGTGCCGGCGGCTCCAATGAAGGCATGAACGAAACGATCTACTTCTATGTGTTGCTGGTGGTGGTGTTCCTGTTGGCCGGGGTGGTCAAGGGGGTGACCGGCATGGGCCTGCCGACCGTGGCGATGGGGCTGCTGGGTGGCGCGTTGTCGCCGGTTGCGGCGGCCTCGATGCTGTTCATTCCCACCTTCGTCACCAATGCCTGGCAGCTGCTGTCCGGGCCATCAGTGGGGCAGATCGTGCGGCGGCTGTGGCCGATGATGATGGCGGTGGTGATCGCCACGCTCGGTGCCGCCGCGCTGCTGGTGCGGGTGGATCGTGATGTGTCACGGGCCGCGTTGGGCGTGGCGCTGGTGGTCTACGCCGGGTACGCGTTGCTGGCGCCGGTGTTGCGGGTACCGGCCCGGCGCGAGCGCTGGCTGGGGCCACTGGTGGGCGCGATGTCCGGCGTGGTGACCGGTGCAACCGGCGTGTTCGTGATGCCGGCGGTGCCTTACCTGCAGTCGCTGGGGTTGCAGCGCGACGAGCTGGTGCAGGCGCTGGGCCTGGCATTCACGGTGTCCACGATCTCGCTGACCACGGGCCTTGTGCTGCATGGTGCGTTCGGCGTGCAGCAGCTCGGTCTCAGTGCGTTGGCGGTGGTGCCGTCGCTGGCCGGCATGTGGCTGGGGCAGGTGATCCGCCAGCGCATCAGTGCGCGGGTATTCCGTGCCTGCTTCCTCGGCTTCCTGTTGCTGCTTGGCCTGGAGCTGGTGCTGCGTTCGTGCTGGTGATGCCGGCTGGAGGCCAGACAAGAAAAAACCCGCTTTCGCGGGTGTTTTTCATTCTCGACATGGTGCCCAGGAGAGGACTCGAACCTCCACGAAGTTGCCCCCGCTAGCACCTGAAGCTAGTGCGTCTACCAATTCCGCCACCTGGGCGTCGAGGAGGAGAATTATGCGGTGCCGTGACGGAGGTGTCAACACCCTTGTGAAACTCCCGCGTCGGTCGCGCTCTGCATATCCACGCCATGCGTGGATGGGTGCCGAACCCGGATCGCAGGCAAAAAAAATCCCCGCCGAAGCGAGGAGTTTTTTCGTTGGTGCCCAGAAGAGGACTCGAACCTCCACGGTTTTACCCGCTAGTACCTGAAACTAGTGCGTCTACCAATTCCGCCATCTGGGCGTTCCAGAGGCGCAATTGTGAAGATGAACCGGGGGGCTGTCAACGATTTCCCGAAAATTCTTAATGGGGATGCTTCAACCGGTTTGCTGACCCGTTCTGCACGCCCGCAACGGCTACCATGGAGGGCGATGACTACCAAAAAACCAAGCAAGGGCGGGAGCAAGTCCCGCAGTGAAGCCCCCAACAAGGGTGCCAAGGCCGGCCCGGCCCGCAACAACAAGCCAGGCAAGCCGTTGCCGGGCTGGCTCCCCACACTGGCCGAAGGTGGCGCGCCGCCGTCTGGTCGAGGCCGCCGCAACGCAGAGGCACCGGCCCCCGCGCCGGGCCGCAAGCTGCCGCCGACGGGCAAGGTGATCGACGATCCCTATGCGTCCCGCGAAGCAGAAAAGTACGAACAACCCATCGCCAGCCGCGAGGCCATCCTGGCCCTGCTGGAGCGCTGCGAAGGGCCGCAGACCGCTGAAGAACTCGGTGCGCGCCTGGGCCTGACCGCACCGGACCGTGCCGAAGCGCTGTCGCGCCGGCTCGGCGCCATGGTCCGCGATGGCCAGCTGGTGCAGAACCGCCGCGGCGGTTTCGCGCCCATCCAGACCTTGAATCTGGTCACCGGCGTGGTGATCGCCAATCCGGAAGGGTTCGGCTTCCTGCGCCCGGTTGAAGGCGGCGACGACCTGTTCCTGCCGCCGTACGAAATGCGCAAGGTGATGCACGGCGACAAGGTGTTGGCCCGTGTCACCGGCATCGATCACCGCGGCCGTCGCGAAGGCAGCATCGCCCGTGTGCTTGAGCGCGGCATGACGCGCCTGATCGGCCGCTTCAGCGTCGAGATGGGCATCAACTACGTGGTGCCCGATGACAAGCGCATCCAGCGCAACGTGCAGGTACCGCCGGACCAGACCGGCGGCGCGCGCGATGGCCAGCTGGTCGTCTGCGAACTGACCCAGGCACCGGACAGCCGCCGCCCGCCGATCGGCCGCATCATCGCCGTGCTCGGCGACAAGCTGACCGCATCGCTGGTGGTGGAGACTGCGATTCACGGCCATGAGCTGCCGTTCGAGTTCCCGCAGGAGGTGCTGGACGAAGCCGCCTCGGTGCCGCTGGTGGTCGAGCCGGCGATGATCGGTGACCGCGTCGACCTGCGCAGCACGCCGCTGGTCACCATCGATGGCGAGGACGCCAAGGACTTCGACGACGCGGTGTACTGCGAGCCGAACGCCGATGGCTTCCGCCTGGTGGTCGCCATTGCCGACGTCTCCAACTATGTCCGTCCCGGCACGCCGCTGGATGATGAAGCGCAGAAGCGCGCCACCTCGGTGTACTTCCCGGGCTTCGTGGTGCCGATGCTGCCGGAAACGCTGTCCAACGGCATCTGTTCGCTGATGCCGAAGGTCGACCGCATGTGCTTTGTCTGCGACATGCAGATCGACCGCGATGGCGTCGTCACCCACTCGCGCTTCTATGAAGCGGTGATGAATTCGCACGCGCGCCTGACCTACACCCAGGTGTGGCAGGCGGTAGGCGAGGATGATGCCGGTGCCAAGGCGTTCATCGGCGACCTGCTGCCGCAGGTGCAGCGCTTGCACCAGCTGTACAAGGTGCTGTCCAAGGCGCGCACCAAGCGTGGCGCGATCGAGTTTGAAAGCAGCGAAGTCCGCTTCGTGCTCGACAATCGCGGCGAAGTCACCCAGGCCGGCATGCTGGTGCGCAACGATGCGCACAAGCTGATCGAAGAATGCATGATCGCGGCCAACGTGGAGGCGGCGAAGTATCTGTTGTCGCGCCATGTGCCGGCGCCTTACCGCGTGCATGAGAAGCCGCCGGAGACCAAGTACGCCGATCTGCTGGAATTCCTCAAGGAGTTCAAGCTGAGCCTGCCGCCGTGGTCGAAGGTGCGCCCGGGCGATTACACCAAGCTGCTGAAGAAGATCCGCGACCGTCCCGATGCCACGCTGCTGGAATCGGTGCTGCTGCGCAGCCAGAGCCTGGCCGTGTACAGCCCCGACAACAATGGTCACTTCGGCCTGGCGCTGGAGGCGTACGCGCACTTCACCTCACCGATCCGTCGTTACCCGGATCTGCTGGTGCATCGTGCGATCAAGCATGCGCTGTCGGGCAAGCCGCTGGACAAGTTCACCTACAACGCCCGCGAGATGGCCGCATTGGCTCTGCAGTGCTCTGAGCGTGAGCGTCGTGCCGATGAAGCCGAGCGCGAGGTGGATGAGCGTTACCGCGCGGCGTGGATGGAAAAGCACGTGGGTGGCCAGTTCGACGGCGTGATCAGCGGCGTGACCAGCTTCGGCCTGTTCGTGGAGCTGGCCGACTCGAAGGTACAGGGCCTGGTGCACGTGACCCAGTTGCCGCAGGACTATTACAAGTTCGACGCGACCCGCAAGACGTTGACCGGCGAGCGCCGTGGCAGCAGTTACCGCCTGGGGGACCAGGTGCGCATCCTGGTGCTGAAGGCCAGCATGGAAGAGCGCAAGATCGACTTCCGTCTGGTCGAGCACAAGGGCGAGGAAGAGGTGGCAAGCCCGGCCCCGTTGCCCGAGCGCGGCAAGCCGGCCAAGCGCACGAAAAAGAAGTATTGAAAGGTGTGCCGACCAACGGTCGGCACCCACCTCGCCCGGTAGGTGCCAACCGTTGGTTGGCACGACGTTTCGGAGGAACGCAGCAATGCAGGGCCAACCCGAATACAGCGGCGGCTGCCAGTGCGGCGCGATCCGCTTTCAGGTACGTGGCGAGCTGACCGACAGCTCGATCTGCCACTGCCGGATGTGCCAGAAGGCCTTCGGCGCGTACTACGCGCCGCTGGTCTCGGTGCGAGGCGTGCAGTTCAGCTGGACCCGCGGCCAACCGCGTTATTTCCAGTCCTCCAACGTGGTGCGGCGCGGGTTCTGCGCCGACTGCGGCACGCCGTTGACCTATGAAGCGCCCGATGGCGTGGCGGTGGCCGCCGGTGCCTTCGACCAGCCTGAGCGCCTGCCGCCGACCATCCAGTATGGCGTGGAGCGCAAGCTGCCCTTCGTCGACGGGCTGGGCAGGCTGCCGGCACGCCGCACCGAGGAAGATGTCGCCGCGCTGGAGTTCCTGGCCACGATCGTGTCCCTCCAGCACCCCGACCACGACACCCCGCACTGGCCCCCACGCAGCCGTTCGGCCGAAGGGTGAACGGCAGGTAGCGCCGGGCCATGCCCGGCGAGCGCGAAGCGCGGCCGCCCCTGATGCTCTACCATAGCCACCCCCTTTCCGGTCCTGCCCGCATGAGCAAGAACAGCCAGTGGATCGTCGGCGTCAACGCCGTCGCCTCCTCCATCGAGAACGACGCCGAGAACGTCCGCGAAGTGCTGGTCGAGGCCGGTGCGAAGAACCCGCGCCTGACCGAGATCGAGGAAAACGCCCGCCGCAAGGGCATCGACGTGCGCAAGGTCAACAGCCAGGCGCTGGACGGCGTGGGCGGTTCGGTGCGCCACCAGGGCGTGGCCGCGCGCTATGCCGCCGCCCGCACTTACAACGAGAACGAGCTGGAAGGCCTGGTCACCGCTGCGGAAGGCAAGGCGCTGCTGCTGGTGCTGGATGAAGTGCAGGACCCGCACAACCTCGGCGCCTGCCTGCGCTCGGCCGCTGCGGCCGGTGCAACCGCCGTGATCATCCCCAAGGACAAATCGGCCACGGTCAACGCCACCGTGCGCAAGACTTCGGCCGGCGCCGCCGACCGCATCCCGGTGGTGGCGGTGACCAACCTGTCGCGCTGCCTGAAGGACCTGCAGAAGCAGGGCGTCTGGATCTACGGCCTGGCCGGTGAGGCCACCGCGTCGCTGTACCAGCTGGACCTGAAGGGCAACATCGCCCTGGTGCTGGGCGGCGAAGCCGATGGCCTGCGCCGCCTGACCCGCGAGAACTGCGACGGTCTGGTCAAGATTCCGATGCCGGGCGAGATCGAGAGCCTGAACGTTTCGGTCGCTGCCGGCGTCAGCCTGTTCGAGGTCGTGCGCCAGCGCGGTTGATCAGGCAACCGTCCCTGTAGAGCCGAGCCCACGCTCGGCTGCCGCGCACCGCGCGGCACCGGCATCGAGACGAAAAGCAGCCGAGCGTGGGCTCCGCTCTACAGAAGAAGAAGTCACCCCGCGCTGCCGCCCAGTGCCTTGAACAGCGTCACGTCGTTGTTCAACTGGCTCTGCCGCACCCGCGCCAGTGACAGTTCCGCATCGCGCCGGGTCTGCTGTGCTTCCAGCCAGGTGCGCAGGTCGGTGGCGCCCACGCGATAGCGCACTTCCTGCGCGCGCTCCACTTCCACCGCTTCGTCGTAAGACGCCTGCGAGGCGGTCACCTGGCGCAGCAGCTGCTCTCGGGCGGACAGGGCGTTGTCCACCTCCGACAGCGCGGTGTACAGCGTCTTGCGGAAGTTGGTGGCAGCGATCTGGTAGTTGGTACCGGCCACGTCCGTATCCAGCTGCGCGCGCTGCAGGTTGAGGAAAGGCAGCGACAGGCCAGCCCCGAGCGTCGCCACCGGATTGCGCAGTACATCGCCCAGCGAGGTCGCGCTGGAACCCAGGCTGCCGGTCAGGCTCAATGCCGGGTAGTACTGGGTAGCGGTCACCCGGATCGTCTTCAGGCTGTTGCGCAGACGCAGTTCGGCTGCACGCAGGTCGGGCCGGCGACCGAGCAGGTCGGCCGGCAGGCCTTCGGCAATGGTCGGGCTCTGCGCCTCCAGCAGGTTCTGCGGTTCGTCCTGCTGCGGCCACGGCGTGCCATCCAGCAGCACGGTCAGCGCATTGCGCACTTCCACCCGCTGTTGCTCCAGCGCGCTCTGCGCCGAACGCTGCGACTGCAGGTTCTGCAGTGCCTGGCGTACTTCCAGCCGCGATACCGCACCGGCATCGAAGCGTGCCTGCACCAGTTCATGCGTGCGTTGCAGCCGCTCGAGGTTGGCCTGGCCGGTGGCGATGGACTGGTTGAGGTAGGCCAGCGCCCAGTACTGGTTGATGACATCGCCGATCACCAGCAGGGCGGTGTTCTGCCGGTCTTCCTCGCTGGCGTCCGCCTCCCAGCGGGCAATGTCGCGCTGGGTGCGCAGGCGGCCCCACAGGTCCACCTCCCACCCCAGCGACACACCGGTGGAATAGCTGCGGCGCCAGTCGTCGGCCTGGTCGGTGGCGCGGCTGCCACTGCCGCTCACGCCGGACGATGAAGGTTGCGGCCACAGCGCATTGCTGGCCAGCCCGGCCTGCAGGCGTGCACGCTGCACGGCCAGGCCGGCAGCGCCGAGGTCACTGTTGGCGGTCAATGCCTGTGCGACCAGGCGGTCCAGACGCGCATCGCCGAAGCCGGTCCACCAGTGGTCCTGGCGGATGTCGCGGGCCGGGGTGTCCAGGCCACTGCGCGGGTCGTCGGCCGGCGCGTTGAGGGTCGCATCGCCACGACCATAGGTGGCGGCAACGCTGGGGTCTTCAACCGGATAGCGGCCTACCGAAGCGCAGGCGGAGAGTGCAAGCAGCACGGCGCCGGCCAGCAGCAGGCGCGAGGGAGCGGGGAAGGGCAGTCGGGTCATCATCTTCATTCGCGGGCCAGGGCCTCCACCGGGTCGAGCTGGGCGGCACTGCGTGCCGGCAGGAAGCCGAACGCCACACCGATCAGGGTTGAACAGGCGAAGGCGGCAATGATGGAAGCGGTGGAGAACAGCACCTGGAAATCGCTGGCGAACCGGCCGATCAACACGCCCATCAGCAATGCCAGGCCGATGCCGAGCACGCCGCCGAGCAGGCACACCAGCACCGCTTCGATCAGGAACTGCTGGCGGATGTCGCTCTGCCGCGCACCCACCGCCATGCGCACGCCGATCTCGCGGGTACGCTCGGTGACCGAGACCAGCATGATGTTCATCACGCCGATGCCACCGACCAGCAGCGCGATGGCGGCGATGGCGCCGATCAGCAGGGTCATCGTGCGCGTGGTCTGTTCGATGGTGTCGCGGATCTCGGCGCTGTTGCTGAGGAAGAAGTCCTCGGTGCCGTGGCGCATGGTCAGCAGCCGGGTGATCGCTTCCTGCGCCGCATCCATCGGCGTTTCATCGTTCACCCGCACGGTGATGCTGGAAACGTGGCTCTGCCCGAGCATGCGCGACATCACCGTGGTGTAGGGTACGAACACGCTCAGGCTGGTGCTGCCGCCGAAACCGAAGCTCTGCTTCTTGGCCACGCCGACCACGCGCACCGGCACATTGCCAAGCAGGATCACCTGCCCGATCGGGTCGCTGTCAGGGAAGAACTGAGTCCTGGTGTTCTCATCGATCACCGCCACCTGGCCGAGTCCCTTCACCGCATCGGTGTCGAAGAAGCTGCCGCTGAGCAGGCTCACGCCCTTCACCCGGAAGTACTGCTCACCAACGCCGCTGATCTGCGCGGTGGCCGACTGGTTGCGGTAGCGCGCGGTGACCGAACTGGACACGCTGGGGGTGGCGCTGTCGACGTAGCTCTGCCGTGACAGAGCATCGGCATCGCTGGCCTTGAGGGTCTGCACCCGCGCCGAACGCATGTCGCCGAATCCGCGACCGGGGTAGACGTCGATGGTGTTGGTACCCAGTGCGCTGATGTTCTGCAGGATCTGCTGCTGCGAGCCGTTGCCCAGTGCCACCACCGATACCACCGAAGCGATGCCGATGATGATGCCGAGCATGGTCAGGAAGGTGCGCAGGCGGTGGGCGTTCATTGCCAGCAGGGCCATCCGGAACGCTTCGGTGAAGCGGTCGCGGGCAGCCTGCCAGCTGCTGCCGTGGGCGACGCCCGTGCTCGGTTCGCGTTGCGCACGGTAGCTGGGCGCGGCCGGATTGGCGCGGTCGGCGATGATCTCGCCGTCGCGGATCTCGATGATGCGCTGTGCGTGCTCGGCCACGCTCATGTCGTGGGTGACGATGATGATGGTATGACCTTCGGCATGCAGCTCGCCGAGGATGGCCATCACCTCTTCGCCGGATTTCGTATCGAGGGCGCCGGTCGGTTCGTCGGCCAGGATCACCTCGCCACCGTTCATCAACGCACGCGCGATCGACACGCGCTGCTGCTGGCCACCGGACAGCTGCCCGGGCTTGTGGTGCATGCGGTCGGCCAGGCCGAGGCGCTGCAGCAGCTGCTCAGCACGCGCGGTGCGCACCGGGCCCGGGCTGCCGGCATAGACCGCCGGCACGGCCACATTGCCGCGCGCGTCGAGATCGCCCAGCAGGTGGTAGCGCTGGAAGATGAAACCGAAGTGCTCGCGGCGCAGCTCGGCCAGCTCGTCGGGCGCCATTTTCCCGGTCTCGCGGCCCGCCACCTGGTAGCTGCCACGGGTCGGGCGGTCCAGGCAGCCGAGGATGTTCATCAGCGTGGACTTGCCCGAACCGGACTGGCCGACGATGGCCACCATCTCACCGGCATGGATGTCCAGGTTGACGTCGCGCAGCACGGCGATGACGTCTTCGCCGGCCGGGAATTCGCGTCGCAGGTCGCGCAGGCGCAGCAGCGGCGCCGTCGTGCTCATCGGCGCCCCATGCCCGGGCCGCCGACCCGCATCTGCATGCCGCCACGGTTGCCGCCGCCAGCGGCTGCCGCAGCGCCGCCTTCGCCGACCACCACACGCTCGCCTTCCTTCAGGCCGGACAGGACCTCGACGTTGGCGCCGTTGTTGATGCCGACCTTGACCTTGCGCGGCTGCGGCTGGCCCTTGTCATCGACCACCCGCACGATGCGCTCGCCATCGCGCGACTTCGGACCCAGTGCAACGGCCGGCACCATCAGCACGCCCTTGGCCTGCTTGAGCAGCACCGATACCTGCGCGGTCATGTCGATGCGCAGGGTGCCATCGGGGTTTTCCACGTCGAACAACGCGTTGTAGTAGACCGCGCTGCTGGAGCTGGAACTGGACGAACTGCTGGAACTGGACGAACTCTCGTTGGCGATCGACGCCGGCGCCGGATTGATCTGCCGCAGCGTGGCGTGGTACTTGCGGTCCGGGTCGCCCAGCGTGGTGAAGTACACCGGCATGCCGGCCTTGATCTTGACCACGTCGGCCTCGGAGACCTCGGCGTTGACGGTCACTACATCCAGCCGCGCCAGCATCACGATGGTCGGCGCAGTCTGGTTGGCGTTCACCGTGCGGCCTTCCTCGGCCACCACCGCCACCACGGTGCCATCCATTGGCGCGACGATGCGGGTATAGGCCAGGTTGGCACGGGCGGTGCCCAGTTCGGTTTCGCGGCCCTTGATCTGCGCTTCGTAGGATTGCAGCTGCGCACGCGCGGTCTTCAGCTGGGCCTCGGCGGCATCGTATTCCTGGCGCGAGGTGGCTTCGGCCGCCAGCATCTGCTGCTGGCGTGCGAACTCCAGTTCGGCCTGGCGCAGGGTGGCCTGCTGCACCGCGCGCTGGGCGGTCACCTGGTCCAGCGAGGCCTGTGCGTTGAGCACCTGGTTCTGCTGGGTGGTGGCGTCGATCTCGGCGATCAGGTCGCCTTCCTTCACCGTATCGCCCAGCTGCACCTTCAGCGATTTGATCTGGCCGGAGGCCTGCGCACCGACGCTGACCAGCTTGTAGGCGTCGATCACGCCGGTAGCCTCTACCGTCTGCTCGATGTCGCCGCGGCTGACCGGGGTGGTCGCCAGGGCCGGTGCGGCCGGCTTGCGCAGCAGCCACCAGGCGGAAACGGCGGCGATCAGGACAAGCAGGGCGATCAACATCAGGCGACCCTTGCGGGTCGCGGGCAACTGGCGGGAGATCACGTGGCGGCTTCACTCTGGGGGCCGCAGTGGCGGCATTGGTGGGCATTGTGAAGATCGAGCGATGCTGTGCTCAATCCTCGGGGTGTGTCTCTATGTAACACTGTCGCCGAGACTGCGTATCAGCAGGTATCCCGCACTGCGGGGGATACAGTGGTACGTATTGGCCTGGATGCGGTTCAGCTGCCGACACGGGATGATTCGCGACATGGAGACTGAAAACCCGATGCACCGTTTGCTGATCGTCGATGACGACAACGATATCCGCACCCTGCTGGCCGAGCAGCTCGGCCGCGCTGGCTACCAGGTCAGCACCGCCGCCGATGGCACCAGCATGCGCCAGCTGCTGGAACGCGAACACGTGGACCTGATCGTGCTCGACCTCAACCTGCCACGCGAAGATGGCCTGACCCTGTGCCGCGACCTCCGCGCGCGCTCGAACACGCCGGTGATCATGCTCACCGCGCGCGCCGAGCCGATCGACCGCGTGCTCGGCCTGGAAATGGGTGCAGACGACTACCTGGCCAAGCCGTTCGAACCGCGCGAACTGCTGGCACGCATCCGCAACGTGCTGCGTCGTACCGAAGCGCTGCCGGCCAACCTGGAACCGCTGGCGGTGCGCCGTGCGCGTTTCTCGCGCTGGATTTTCGACCTGGAGCATCGCCACCTGGTCGACCCGGACGGGCGCGTGGTGGTGCTGTCCGGCGCCGAGTTCCGCCTGCTGCGGGTGTTCATCGCACATGCCAACAAGGTGCTCTCGCGCGAGCAGCTGGTGGCCCTCAGCAGCGGCCGCAACTATGAAGCGCAGGACCGCGCCATCGACCTGCAGGTCAGCCGGCTGCGCAACAAGCTGGCCGATGACGGTGGCCCCGATGGCCTGATCAAGACCGTGCGCAATGAAGGCTATGTGCTGGCCTCGGCCGTCAACCTGGAATAAGCCGCGATGAATCGCCTGCGCCACTTCCTGTCCTCGATGGTCGGACGGCTGTTCGTGATCCTGCTGCTGGGCATGAGCGTGGCTGCGATCGGCGCCACCATGCTGGCCAGTTCCAAGCGGCAGCAGGAATTCGAGCGGCAGAACCTGAACCGCATCGCTGATCGCCTTCAGGGCTACATCAACCTGCTCGACGGCAATCCGGAGCTGCGCGAGCGGCTGCTGGAAGTCGGTGGCCCCAGCGTGCGGGCACTGCAGCCCGGTGCGCGCATCGGGCGGGCCGACAAGGCGCTGATGGAAGTTCTGGAGGACCGCCCGGGCCCGGTGTCGCGGGCGCATGTGCATTTCGCCTCGTTCCGTTCGTGCATTCCCAAGCTGCAGGATCTGCTGCCGCCACCGCCGCCGGGCCACCGCAAGCCGCCGCGCGAACGCGATCCCACCTTCATCCCGCCCAAGTGCCGGGCGGTGGACGTGGTGCTCAACGACGGCACGTTGCTGAAGCTCGCCCTGGATTCGCCGGCGATCGCACACAACGGCATTCTCGCCGTGGACCCGCTGTTCCTGACCCTGCTGGTGCTGGCCATTGCCGTGCTGGCGTATGTGGTCGCACGCATGGCCAGTGCGCCGCTGCAGGAGCTGGCGGCCGCCGCCGAGGACCTGGGCGATGACCTGCAGCGGGCGCCATTGCCGCTGCGCGGGCCACGCGAAGTGCAGCGCGCCGCCGAGGCCTTCAATGCCATGCAGCATCGGCTGCAGCGCCACCTGGCCGAACGCACGCAGATGCTGGCGGCGATCACCCACGACCTGCAGACGCCGCTGACCCGGCTGCGCCTGCGCCTGGAAAACGTGACCGACGAGACCCTGCGCGAGCGCCTGATCGGCGACCTGGCCGCGATGCAGGCGCTGGTACGCGAGGGTCTGGAACTGGCCCGAAGTGCGGAGAGTGCCGAACAGCGCGCCGCACTGGACCTGGATTCGCTGCTGGAGAGCATCGTCGAGGACACCGCCGAGGACGGCGCCGACGTCGTCTTCGAAGGCCGCAGCGGCGCAGTGCTGATGCTGCGCCCGTTGGCGATGCATCGCCTGTTCTCCAACCTGGTGGACAACGCGGTGATGTACGCACAACGCGCGCGGGTACGTGTCGAGCGCGGCGAGGGCACGATCACGGTGGTCATCGCCGATGACGGTCCTGGGCTGGCGGATGACCAGCTGGAAGCGGTGTTCGACCCGTTCGTGCGGGTGGAGACCTCACGTTCGCGCGAGACCGGCGGTGCCGGCCTGGGCCTGACCATCGCCCGTGCGCTGGCCGAAAAGGACGGCGGCCGACTGTGGTTGCGCAACCGCCCCGAAGGTGGGCTGGAAGCGGTGGTGCAGTGGTCCACCAGCGCCGAGGCGCGGTAGCAGCGGCAATCCCTGCCCAGGCCCGGTTGCGCCGGGCGCGGTGACGCCGAAGACAGGGTTTGCCCTATCATCTGCGTACTTCCCCATTCTTCGTCCGATGAGCCTGCCCGTTCCTGCCGGCATGCCGCCCTGCGCGGTGCGGCCATTCCTGTTCGCGTCTGCCGGCACCACCGGCATCCGCAGCTGGCCGCCGCCGCTGCGCTGATGGGCGGACAGGGGGCGGAAAGGCGCCGGGCGGGGCGCCACGCGGAACGGATCGGTCGCCTGCTGCGACTGAGCATGCTGTGGCTGCTGCTGGCGATAGCCGCACCGCTGGCCGCGCAGAGTGGCGCACCGCCGCTGCGCGACTACGCCATCGACGTGTGGACCTCGCGCAATGGGTTGCCGCACAACTCGCTGCGTGACATCGCGCAGACCCCGGAAGGCCACCTCTGGTTCGCCACCTGGGAAGGCCTGGTGCGCTACAACGGCCTGGATTTCACCGTGTTCGACCGCAGCACCCGACCAGGGTTGCGCGACAACGGCATCGGCGCGCTGCTGGTCGACCCGCAGGGCGGGCTGTGGATCAGCGACTCGCGTGGCAATGTCAGCCACCGCGGCAGCGATGGCCAGTGGCGGGTCTGGGAGCACCAGCCGGATACGCCGCAGGTGCTGATCCAGTCCATGCAGATGGACAGCCAGGGGCGCCTGTGGCTGCTGTACGAAGGCAAGGGCATCGCCTACCTGACCCCTGACAAGGGCATCGTCTACCAGCGCCCACCGCCGGACCTGCCGCTGGCGATGAGTTTCACCAAGATGGCAGTCGACGCGCAGGACCGGGTCTGGATCGGTACCCTCGACGGCCTGGTGCTGCGTGACAACGACGGCGTGCTGCAGCGCGCGCCGGCGGCGTGGGGCGTGGACAAGGGCCTGTCGTGGCCCTATCGCGCACCCGATGGCGCGCTGTGGATCGTTGCGGGCGAGCGCCTGTACCGGGTGGAGGATGATCGCCTGGTGCTGGTGCACCGGCTGCCTGGCCAGCTGCACTTGACCGCCATGCTGCAGGACCGCCATGGCGACCTGTGGCTGGGCACCGAGAACCAAGGCCTGCTGCGCATCTCGGCACACGGCCTGGAGCGCCTGCCGGCGGGTCTGAACCTGCCCGGCGGGCGTGTGGTCAGCCTGCGCGAAGACGCCGAGGGCAGCATCTGGGTGGGTGCCAACGGTGGCCTGTATCGCCTGCGCGAAACCCTGTTCAGCAGCTACACCGAACGCGACGGCCTGAGCGGTGACTACGTGCGCACGGTGCTCGAAGACCGTGACCGCCGCCTGTGGGTGGGCAGTGCCAGCGGCCTGGACCTGCAGACTGCTGACGGTCGATTCCGCGCGATGCCGCTTCACAACCGCGGTGGCAAGGCGCCCTCGGTGCTGAGCCTGGCCCAGGATGCTGGCGGCGATCTGTGGGTGGGCACCTTCGGCGACGGCATCTACCGGTTGCGCGCCGATGGACGGCTTCGCCACAACTACGCTGCGGCCGATGGCCTGCCCGGCGGCAACATCCGCGCGATCAGCATCGCGTCTGACGGTGTGGTCTGGGCGGGGACGCAGAAGGGTGTGGTCCGCATCGAGGGTGACGAGGTGAGCGTGCCTACGGTTCCCGGCATGCCGGGAGGCCTCACCACCGCGCTGGAACACGATCACCAGGGAAATCTGTGGATCGGCACCATCGAAGGCGTCCGCGTGCTGCGTGGTGATCGGGTGCAGTCGATCGACCTGGCGCCGCTGGGCGGTGGCCGCAGCGTGTTCGGGTTCCACCAGATCGGCGATGCGATGTGGATCAGCAGTGACCGTGGGCTGTATCGCTGGCAGCGCGGCACGCTGGCGCGCGTGGGCCTGGAGCAGGGCATGCCGGTGGATGCGGTGTTCCAGCTGGTGCCCGACCGACTGGGCAATGTGTGGATCAGCAGCAACCGCGGTGTGCTGCGTACCGATATGGCAACGCTCAACGCCGTGGCCGACGGACGCGCGCCGCGGGTAACCGTGGAGCGTTACAACGAAATCGACGGCATGGCCAATGCGCAGGCCAACGGCAGCTCCGGACCCTCGGCGATCCTGCGCCAGGACGGCACGTTCTGGGTAGTGACTGCCGGTGGCCTGAGCACGGTCGATCCGCAGCGGCTGCAGCGCTTCCGCGAGCGTCCGGCGCCGCCTGCGGCGATCGAGAACGTGCAGGTGGACGGTGCGCCGGTGCACTGGGAAGGCCGCGAGCGCAACCTGATTCCCGGTGGGCGACGGCTTGCGGTGAGCTACGTGGGCCTGAGCTATCTGATGTCCGACCGCATCCGCTACCGCACGCGGCTGGAGGGGCTGGACAACGGCTGGGTGGAGCGTGGCCCGCAGCGCAGCGTGGAGTTCGTCGGCCTGCCGCCGGGCGATTACACGCTGCACGTGGCCGCTTCGCACCCGGGCGGCAGCTGGGGCCATCAGGAAGCGGTGTGGAGCTTCACTGTCGAACCGTTCTGGTGGCAGCGGCGCAGCGTGCAGGCGCTGACCGGGCTAGTGCTGCTGGCCGCGCTGGTAGCGCTGTACCGCTTCCTGCTGCAGCAGTACAAGGCCAGCAACCTGCGCCTGGCACGGCGCGTGGATGAGGCAACCTTCGACCTGCAGGCGCAGACCGTGCACCTGCAGGCGTTGAACCAGGAAAAGACCGAGCTGGCCGAGCGCCTGGCGCGGCAGGCCGAGGCATTCGAACGACAGGCCCGCGAGGACGCGCTGACCCGGTTGGCCAATCGTCGCGGTTTCGACGAGGCTCTGGCCCGCGATTTCGCCCGCGCCCAGCGCAGCGGCCACCCGCTGTGCCTGGTGGTGCTGGACATCGACCACTTCAAGGACGTCAACGACCAGCACAGCCACAGCGTTGGTGATGCGGTACTGGTGGAAGTGGCCCAGGTGATCGCAGCGGCCAGTCGCGATTCGGACCTGCCGGCACGCACCGGCGGCGAAGAATTCGCGCTGCTGCTCAACGACACCCGGCTGGAGGAGGCAGCGCAACTGTGCGCGCGCCTGCGTGGCCTGTTCCATGACCACCCGGACTGGGCCGGCATACCGGGCCTGCGGGTGACCTTCAGTGCCGGCCTGGTGGAACTGGATGGCGACGACCGCACCCCGGCGCTGCTGTACCAGCGCGCCGACCGTGCGCTGTACCGCGCGAAGAGCGACGGCCGCGATCGTACGAGTATCGGTTGATCAAGTGCGAAGCATCCACGCATGGCGTGGATCTACTGGAGTGCCGTACCAACGGTCGGCACCCATCGAGCGCAGCGACCCGCTGTTGCGCCCGCTTTTATGATCTTTCCGTGGCGCCCAGGAAACTGTCCGTGGCCGGGCGGGTGGGCTGCGCAGGGGCGTGAGCCGCATGGATGCGGCGACCGAGCTTACAGGGATGTACTTGCAGCGTCCCCTGCGCAGTCCACCCGCCCGGCCTTGCGCCGAATCGCTGTCAGCCCGCCACGAGGGGCTCCGCCGTTGGCCGCCTTACCGCGGCCAGGCGTTGGCGATCGTGCAGAACAACCGCGCCGTCTGCTCGGTGTCGTACACCGCGCTGTGCGCCTCGTTGGCATCCCAGCCCAGCCCGGCCGCCGTGGCCGCGCGCGCCAGCACGGTCTGACCGTAGGCGATACCCGCCAGGGTGACCGTATCGAACACGCTGAACGGATGGAACGGATTGCGCTTGTGCCCGGTACGGGCGACGGCCGCGTTGACGAAGCCCAGGTCGAAATGAGCGTTGTGGCCGACCAGGATCGCGCGCTGGCAGCCGTACTTCTTCATCGCCGCACGCACCGGAGTGAAGACGTGATCCAGCGCCGCCTTCTCTTCCTTGGCCAGCCGGAACGGATGGTCGAGGATGATGCCGGTCACTTCCAGCGACTTCGGGTCGATCTCCAGCCCTTCGGCCGGCACCACGTGGGCGCTGGCGGTCTGGCCGGGGTAGAGCAGGCCGTTCTCGTCCATCTCGATCGGCACAGCGGCGATTTCCAGCAGTGCATTGCGCTGGCTGTCGAAGCCGCCGGTTTCAACATCCACCACCACCGGCAGGAAGCCGCGGAAGCGTTGTGACATCGCGCGCTGCGCCTGGGGTACGTCGGAAACAGGGGCGGCGGCAGGTGCGGAAGTGGGGTCAGTCATGTACGGATTCTAGCAGAGCGACCCTGAGCGCCCGGGATCCCGGTAGGTGCCAACCTTGGTTGGCACACTGCGCGCCGACCAAGGTCGGCGTCTACCGGACCGCGGGCTGCGCCGTGGGGGCCGACGGATACCACCGCTGCAGCACTGCATCCACGCTCAGGCGCCCGGCGCCGGTGAACATCAGCGGCAGCAGCATCGCCATGAACAGCAGCGGCAGTTTGAAGTTGCCAAAACCCTGGTCGCTGATCGCATAGCCCATCGCCAGGTCGCCCAGCGAGCCCCATTCGGCTGGCAGGTGTACCGCGTACGTGGCCACGACCGTCAGCACCAGCAGGCTGGCGGCGGCGAAACGGGTACCGAAGCCGAGCAGCAGGCAGGCTGCGCCCAGCAGTTCGAACCAGGTGGCCAACTGCCAGTTCAGCGCAGCGGGCAACTGGTCGAAGGGGAACGGGAACGCGCCCTGCAGGTCGGCGAACCAGTTCTCGCCGTGCAGTTTCTCGCGCCCGGATTCAAAAAATTCCCAGGCCAGCAGTATGCGCAGGCCAAGCGGGGCCAACCACGGGGCGAAGCGGTCCAGCTGGCCGCGGGTTGCGGCCAGGATCGGGGTCTTCATGGGTGAATCTCCTGGAAGGGGCGTCAGGGTGAAGCGGGGAGCGGACCGATCACGCCAGCACGCAGGAACTGCTGCAGCAGTTGCGCACCCGGGGCGGCCAGGGTCTCGGGATCGAGGTGGTGCAGGACGGCCAGTTGCTGCAGCTGTTGTTGGCCGCTGGCCCCGGGCGCCTCACCGATCAGGGTCAGCAGGTGCACCGCCAGACTGGTCAGGGTGGCAAAGCGCACCGCGCCATCGGCATCGCGCCGTACCAGCAGGCCGGTGGGTTCTGCCGGTGGTTGCGACGGTGCATCGTCGCTACCCAGTTGATGCACCGGCCAGCGATACAGCAGCGGCCAAGCCAGTGGCGAGCGCCGCAACGGCACCTGCAACGGATCGATGTCGCCAGGTTCCGGCAGCGGATCAGCCTGCAGCTGGTACAGCGCGGTCTCCACCCACTCGTAGTGGGCAAGTTCGGCCAGCGCCGGGTGCGGCAGTTCCGGTTGCACCTGCAGCCACTGCACGAACTCGGCCGCCAGCTCGGTGAAAAGCGGCGCCTGGCAATGGTGGCTGGCGAAATAATGGCGTACCAGCGCACTCCAGGCCGGTTCGCCCAGCAGGCGCACGCAGACCGGGAAGCCGTTGCTCAACAATCCCAGCAGATTGTTGAACAGCAGGCGTTCGTACACCGCCACCCGGCGCGGGTCCATGCCGGGCGGCGCCGGTACCTGCGCCGGGTCACGCAGGTGTGCGGTGAACGCGTGCTGCTGCGCGCGCAGTCGTTCGGGGGCATCAGCCATGGGCGGCTCCGGCATGCGCGGCCTGCAGGCGGTGGATGGTCTGCAGTTCGCCCCGCAACTCGGCGTAAGGCGGGAAATTGAAGTCGCGTTCGAGCAGGGTAGGTCGTGGGCCGATGCGGGCGTAGGTCCGCGCCAGCAGGTCCCACACCGGGTCGATCACCGGGCTGCCGTGGGTGTCGATCTTCAGGTCCGGAGCGTCGTCCAGGTGCCCGGCCACGTGCAGGCAGACGATGCGCTGCGCGGGCAGGCCGGCAATGAAGGTATCGGCGTCGTAGCCGTGGTTGCAGGCATTGACGTACACGTTGTTGACGTCCAACAGCAGATCGCAGTTGGCCTCGGCCAGCACCGCATTGGTGAAGGCCAGTTCGTCCATCATCGGCTCCGGCGCCAGGTAGTACGACACGTTTTCCACGGCGATGCGGCGGCCGAGGATGTCCTGCACGCGGGCGATGCGTGCAGCGGTGTGGCGTACCGCTTCATCGGTGAATGGAATCGGCAGCAGGTCGTACAGGTGGCCCTCGTCGCTGCAATAGCTCAGGTGTTCGCTGTACAGCGGCACCCGGTGTTGCTCAAGAAAGGCACCCACCTGCGCCAGCAGCTGGGTATCCAGCGCGGCGCTACCGCCCAGTGACAACGACAGGCCATGGCAGCTCAATGGATGGCGTGCCGCCAGTTCGGCCAGCGCGTCACCGGCGGGGCCACCGACACCGATCCAGTTCTCCGGCGCGCACTCGAGGAAATCGAAATCGCCGGCGGGTGCGTCGCGCAGGTCCTGCAGCAGGGCGCGGCGCAGGCCCAGGCCCACGGCCGCCGCAGGAAGCGGCGACCGCGGGTGGACGACGCCGGCGTGGACGTCAGTGCTTGGCACCGCACTTGCCTTCGCCGCACTTGCCTTCGGCCGACTTCTTGTCGCCGCCGGTCTTGGCCTTGGCGTCGGTACCGGCCGCTGCCTTGCCCTTGTCGCCGCCGCACTTGCCCTCAGCGCTCTTGCCGTCGGCGCCACACTTGCCTTCTGCATGCTTGGCCGCGTCGGCGGATTTCGCATCGGCCGCCTTCGCGTCGTTGGCCTTGGCCGCCTGGCCGGCAACCAGATAGCCCTGGGCGAGGTCGCTCATGCTCAGGGCCGAGGCGGAGGCGGTCATGCCGAGGCCTGCGGCCAGGGCGGTGGCGGTCAGCAGGGACAGGGTCTTGTTGGAGGTGCTCATCGGTCGTGCTCCTGGGTGGTGGGCGGCTGCCCGTGGTGAAGCAATGGTGCAGCGATCCTACTCAACGAATCCTCGCCGGGAATTCAAATTTTCGTGAGAAGTATTACAACGCCAACAAAAAGGCCGCTGTCGCGAGGACAGCGGCCACCCTGGAGTCGAATCCGGTGTTGCAGTGCAGTATCAGATATCGCCGGCGCTGGAGGTCTCGTCGCGCTTCTGGCGCGGCGGCAGCGGCTGTTCGCCGTGCACCAGGAACCACACGTTCTCGGCGATGTTGGTGGCGTGGTCACCCACGCGTTCCAGGTTCTTGGCCATGAACAGCAGGTGGGTGCACGGGGTGATGTTGCGCGGGTCTTCCATCATGTAGGTCAGCAGCTCGCGGAACAGCGCGGTGTACTGCGCATCCAGGCGAGCGTCGTCTTCGCGCAGTTCAAGCGCGGCATCGGCATCGTTGTCGCGGTACGCGGCGATGGCGCGGCGGACCTGCTGCGCAGCAAGCCGGCCGAGGGAACGCAGGCCCTGGATCTGCGGCAGCGGCGGCACTTTGCCCAGCGCAATGGAGCGCTTGGCGACGTTGGCCGCGTAGTCGCCGATGCGTTCGATATCGGCGGGAATGCGCAGGCCGGCAAGAATCTCGCGCAGGTCGCGTGCCATCGGGCCGCGCAGCGCCAGGCGCATCACGTCGTGGCTGATCTGCTGTTCCAGCGAATCGATCGCTTCATCGTTGGCGATGATGCGATGGGCGGCGTTCTCGTCACGCTTCTCGATGACGTCCATCGACGCCTCCAGCTGGGCGACGGCCATCTCGCCCATGCGCACGATTTCGGCCACCAGGCGCTGCTGCTCTTCGTCGTAGCTTTTGACGATGTGGTCGTTGGGAAGGTTCATGTTCTGCAATCCAGGTAGAGCCAGGCCGCGCCTGGCTGGGACATGTGGCGAAGCGTCAGCGCCGATCAGCCAAAGCGACCGGTGATGTAATCCTCGGTCTGCTGCTTGGACGGCTGCGAGAAGATCACTTCGGTGCGGTCGTGCTCGATCAGGTCGCCCAGGTACATGAAGGCGGTGTAATCGGACACGCGTGCAGCCTGCTGCATGTTGTGGGTGACGATCACGATGGTGTACTCGTGCTTCAGTTCTTCCACCAGCTGTTCGATGCGGCTGGTGGAGATCGGATCCAGCGCCGAGGTCGGCTCGTCCAGCAGCAGCACCGACGGCCGCAGGGCCACGGCACGGGCGATGCACAGACGCTGCTGCTGGCCGCCGGACAGGCCCAGCGCGCTCTGGTTGAGCTTGTCCTTCACTTCGTCCCACAGTGCGCCCTGGCGCAGTGCGTGCTCGACACGGTCGGCCATGTCCGCCTTGGACAGCTTCTCGTGGTGGCGGATGCCGTAGGCCACGTTCTCGAAGATGGTCATCGGGAACGGCACCGGCTTCTGGAACACCATGCCGACCTTGCTGCGCAGGCGGTTCATCGGATACTTCGGCGACAGGATGTTCTCGCCGTCGAGGATCACCTCACCGCGCGCTTCCAGCTTCGGGTACAGCGCGTAGATGCGGTTGAAGATGCGTAGCAGGGTCGACTTGCCACAACCGGAGGGACCGATCAGCGCGGTCACGCGCTTTTCCGGGATCTCCAGGTTGATGCCCTTCAGGGCATGGAACTTGTCGTAGTAGAAGTCCAGTCCACGCGCGGCGAGCTTGACCGGTGCCGGAGCGTGCAGGTTCTCGTGCGAGGCCGGCACCACGATGCGCTGCATCGGCACGGCGTTGGAAAGGTCGTTCATGGCGGTATCCACGGAAAGGTCAGTCATGGGAGATACGGTTGCGCAGCAGGAAGCCGCGAGCGGCGAGGCTGACCAGCAACACGAAGACAGTCAGCACCAGGGCACCTGCCCAGGCCAGCACCTGCCAGGATTCGTACGGGCTGCCGGCGAACTGGTTCATCACCACCGGCACCGAGGCCATCGGCTGGAACACGTTGCTGTTCCAGTACTGGTTGCCGAACGCGGTGAACAGCAGCGGTGCGGTCTCGCCGGAAATGCGGGCCAGCGCCAGCAGGATGCCGGTGACGATGCCGGCCGAGGCACTGCGGTACAGCACCTGCACGATCACCTTCCACTGCGGGATGCCCAGCGACAGGGCCGCTTCGCGCATCTGCGAAGGCACCAGGCGCAGCATCTCGTCGGTGGTACGCACCACCACCGGCAGCACGATGAAGGCCAGCGACAGCGCACCTGCGAAAGCGGAGAAGCTGCCGCCGGTCTGCATCACGTACAGGGTGTAGACGAACAGGCCCAGCACGATGGACGGCGCCGACAGCAGGATGTCGTTGACGAAGCGGACCATGGTGCCGGCCTTGCGGGCGTTGCCGTACTCGGCCAGCCAGGTGCCGGCCAGCACGCCCAGCGGGGTGCCGATGCCGATCGCCAGTGCACACATCACCGCACTGCCGAAGAAGGCATTGGCAAGACCGCCTTCCTGCATCGGCGGCGGTGTCATCTTGGTGAACAGGTCCAGGTTGATGCCGGCCAGGCCCTTGGAGGCCAGGGTGAACAGGATCCAGCCGAGGAAGAACAGGCCGAACAGCGCAGTGGCGCAGGACATCGCGATGGCGATGACATTGCCGATGCGGCGGCGCAGGTACAGGGAGTCAGCGGTGCTGGACATCAGTTGCCCTCCTTGCGGGACAGGCGCATCAGCATCAGGCGGGCGATGGCGAGCACCACGAAGGTGACGATGAAGAGGACGAAGCCGAGCAGCAGCAGCGCCGAGCGGTAGGTTTCAGTGGCCTCGCCGAAGTCGTTGGCGATCAGCGCGGCGATGGTGGTACCCGGTTCCAGCAGCGACGGCGACAGGCGCACGCTGTTGCCGATCACGAAAGCCACTGCCATCGTCTCGCCCAGTGCGCGGCCGAGGCCCAGGAACACGCCACCGATCACCGCCGAGCGGGTGTAGGGCAGCACGATGTCCCAGCTCACTTCCCACTTGGTGGAACCCAGCGCGTAGGCCGATTCCTTCAGGCGCGTCGGCACGGTCAGGAACACTTCGCGCATCACCGAGGAGATGAACGGGATGACCATGATCGCCAGCACGAAACCGGCGGTGAGCATGCCGATGCCCAGCGGCGGGCCCTGGAACACCGGGCCGATGATCGGCCATTCGCCCAGGGTTTCGTTGAGGAACGGGGTGACGTACTCGGTCATCACCGGCACCAGCACGAACAGGCCCCACATGCCGTAGATGATCGAGGGAATGCCCGCCAGCAGTTCGATGGCGGTACCGACCGGACCCCGCAGCCAGCGCGGTGCCACTTCGGTGAGGAAGAAGGCGATGCCGAAGCTGACCGGCACGGCGATGACCATCGCGATCAGTGCGGTGACCAGGGTGCCGTAGATCGGGGCGAGGGCGCCGAATTTGTTTTCGACCGGATTCCAGTCGGAAGAGAAGAAGAAGCTCAGGCCCTGCACCTGCAGGGCGTGGCGACCACCCCACAGCATCGACAGTGCGGCGCAGGCCAGTGCGATCAGGACGAAGATGACGGTGCCGACCAGCACCCATCGGAACAGTTTGTCGTTGCGGGCATCACGCGTATCACGCGTGGACGGGGCGGCTACAGGCTGGGCGATGGCATTCATGGGGACGGCAGGGCCAGGAAGGGGCGGGGCAGCACGATGTTCAGGAGGCGGTGCCCGCACGTGGCGGGCACCGTCGGGTCCATCACTTCAGTTCGGTCGCCCAGTAGGCTTCGATCTGCTTGACCAGCTCGGCCGGCAGCGGCACGTAGTGCAGTTCGTTGGCCTGGGTCTGGCCGCTTTCGAAGGCCCACTTGAAGAAGGCCAGCGCATCCTGGTTGCGCTTGGCATCCTTCGGCTTCTTCTGCATCAACATGAAGTTGGTGGCGGTGATCGGCCACGCCTGCTCGCCCGGGGCGTTGGTGATGACCAGGTTGAAGTCCTTGGCGCTGGCCCAGTCGGCGCTGGCGGCAGCGGCGGCGAAGGTTTCAGCGTTCGGCTGCACCCAGGTGCCGGCAGCGTTCTGCAGCGAGGCGTACGGCATCGCGTTCTGCAGGGCGTAGGCCAGTTCGACGTAGCCGATGGAACCCTTGATCTGCTTCACGTACGAAGCGACGCCTTCATTGCCCTTGCCACCCACGCCGTCCGGCCACTGCACCGAGGTGCCTTCGCCGACCTTGCTCTTCCACTCCGAGTTGACCTTGGACAGGTAGTTGGAGAAGTTGAAGGTGGTGCCCGAACCGTCCGAACGGTGGACGATGGTGATCTTGCCGTCCGGCAGGGTCACGCCAGGATTGGCGGCGACAATGGCCGGGTCGTTCCAGGTCTTGACCTTGCCCAGGAAGATGTCGGCGAGCAGGGCGCCACTGAGGCGCAGCTTGCCGGCTTCCAGGCCGTCGATGTTGACCACCGGCACCACGCCACCGATGGCCGACGGGAACTGGGCCAGGCCGGCCTGGGCCAGCTCGTCGCTGCTCAGTGGCTTGTCGGACGAACCGAAATCAACGGTGCCGGCCTTGATCTGGGCGATGCCACCACCGGAACCGATCGACTGGTAGTTGATCTTGGCGCCGGTGGCGGTGTTGTAGTCGGCCGACCACTTGGACACCAGCGGGAAGATGAAGGAGGCGCCAGCACCGGAGACCTCAGCGGTCACCTTGTCGCCGGCAGCGGCCGGAGCAGCGGCGCCGTCAGCGGCCGGCTGCTGTGCGGCCTGCTTGTCGCCACCGCAGGCAGACAGGCCCAGGGCGATGGCCAGGGAAAGGGCGGCAAGGCTGGCCGAGTGCAGTTTCATGGTCACTCCATAGCGGGGTAGAGCCGACGGTGTCGGCGGATGCGGCTATGAAATGATGTTTTTGTTACAGCCGTATGACGTCCATGACAGAGGTGTCCTGGATCACGTTCTGGCAAGGGTTTCACAGCGTTGGCCGGCCCCAGGCGGGGTCCCGGAGACCACGGATCTGCGCACCGATATGGCAATGGAGGCAGGGTAGAGCCGAGCCCATGCTCGGCTGCCCGCGAGGCCAGGCCAGATGCAGCCGAGCATGGGCTCGGCTCTACAGATGCTCCTGCATGACCCCAGCGCCGCAACAACAGATCAACGGAAGCGCAGCGCTCTTCACGACCAACCCAACAAACCAACCGCACAAAAAAGAAGAGCGCCGGACCCCGAAGGATCCAGCGCCCGGTGGGGCCGGCGGGGGAGAGAGGACCCGCCGACCCCGTTCCTGCGGGGGAACGCCTTGCAACGAAACTCAGTACTTCAGGTTCTGCGTCCAGTAGGTCTCGATCTGGCGCACCAGTGCGTCCGGCAGCGGCACGTAGTCCAGCTGCTTGGCCTGCGCATCGCCATTCTTGTAGACCCAGCGGAAGAACTCCTGGGTGGCCTTGGCGCCAGCCACGTTCTTCGGCTGCTTGCGCACCAGGATGAAGTTGGTGGCGGTGATCGGCCATGCGTCAGCGCCCGGGGCGTTGGTCATCACCAGGTAGAAGTCACGGGCGTTGGCCCAGTCGGCGCTGGCCGCGGCGGCCGAGAACGAGGCGTCCGACGGCTGCACGATCTTGCCAGCCGCGTTCTTCATCGCCGCGTAGGACATCTTGTTCTGCAGCGCGTAGGACAGTTCGACGTAGCCGATGCCGCCCTTGATCTGCTTCACGTAGGCAGCAACGCCTTCGTTGCCCTTGCCGCCGATGCCGGCCGGCCACTGCACCGAGGTGCCTTCACCGACCTTGCTCTTCCACTCCGGGCTGACCTTGGACAGGTAGTTGACGAAGTTGAAGGTGGTGCCCGAACCGTCCGAACGATGGACAATGGTGATCTTGCCGCTGGGCAGGGTCAGCCCGCTGTTCAGGGCGGCGATGGCCGGGTCGTTCCAGGTGGTGATCTTGCCCAGGAAGATGTTGGCCAGGGTCGGACCGTCCAGCTTCAGCGCGCCCGGGGCGACGCCCGCGACGTTGATCACCGGCACCACGCCGCCGATCACCGACGGGAACTGGGCCAGGCCGGCGGCAGCCAGCTCTTCCGGCTTCAGCGGCGCATCGGACGAACCGAAGTCCACGGTCGCGGCCTTGATCTGGGCGATACCACCGCCGGAACCGATCGACTGGTAGTTGACCTTCTTGCCGGTGGCGGTGCTGTAGTCGGCCGACCACTTGGACATCACCGGGTAGATGAACGAAGCGCCCGCGCCGGTGACATCGGCGGCGTTGGCGGCGAACACGGACGACGCGGCCAGAATGGCGACGGCGGCGCGCGACTTGAAGGCGTGGATCACGGGAGAGACTCCTGGGGTGGTCGAGGGGCGGCTGCCCGACGTTTCGGTGCACATTCCATAACGGTTCCATGACACGCCCGCGTCTGTCATATGACGCGGACGTGACAGCCGTCATGGCGGTGCTCCGGCCTCCCTCTCAGAGCCCGCGCAACGCCTCCGGAACGGCATAGCGGCCGTCGCTGGGCAGCAGTGTCCAGCGCTGCGCAGGAGTCGTCGTGTCGGTTGCATGGCAGTCATCACCCGCAGCGACGCTGATCGTATCGGTGCGCTTTTCGCGCACCAGGATCGGTGCCAGGCCAGGGGGAGTGCTGCTGCCCATTTCCAGCGTGCGCTCGAAGCGGCTGAACTCGCCGGCGCAGCGCGTATCCCATTCGCCGCGACTACCACTGACGGCCAGCGGCGCAAGCACCCGACGCAGCTGGCGGCCATCGCGCACGAACAACTGCAGTTCGGTCTGCGCGAACGGGTTGGGGCCTGAGCTGCCGCTGTAGTCCATGCGCACGCCAAACGCGCGGGTGGCCGGGTCCAGTTGCCAGCGTGCGGTGTCCAGGCTGAGTCCGGTGAAGCGCAGCGCATCACTGCTGACCGCATCGGCCACGCGGGTCCAGGCCAGCGGCCGGCCACTGGCGGTATCGATCAGCAGCAGGTCCAGGTCGCCACCGCGCGCGTCTTCCGAGGCGGGGGCGGTCCATTGCGCGACGGCCAGCAGGGTCGTGCCGGGTTGTGCGGGCCACGCACGGCAGGCGGTGCTGTCGGCATCGGTGAAGCGTGCCGTCACTGGCAACGCGCCAGCCGGCAGCTGTCGATACGCGGCCTCGCGCACGGCCTCTGTATCGTCACAGGCGAGCGCGGTGGCGGGCAGCGCGGCGAGCAGGGCAGCGCACAGCAGGCGGCGCAGGCGAGGGGAAGTGGGCATCCCGAAGGTCCATGTCGACAGGGCAGGGCATCATCGCGCGGCTACCACCTGCCCACAACGACGAAGGCACGGCCGGAGCCGTGCCTTCGTTCGAACGCGTGCTTCCGGTCTTACCAGAAGAACTGCGCGCGGGCTTCCAGGATGTTCGGATCGTCGTTGACGAAACCACGGGCGGTCGAGCTGTACTTCTTGCTGTCGACCATCACGTAGTTGAGCATCAGCTTGAAGTTCGAGCGCCAGTACCAGTTGGCGCCGACGGTCCAGATGTCCATCTTGCCGCCGAGCACGCCATCGACGATCGGCGGACGGCCGGCCACCGGGTTGGCAGCGAGGTTGCCATCGTTCAGATCCATGTGGTCGTAACGCAGGCCCAGCTGCCACTGGCCGCCGGCCGGGTTGTTCGGCAGGCCGGTGCCCGGGGTGCCGCCCTTGTAGCTCCAGCTTTCGCCGGTGACATTCCACACGCCGCTGACGTAGTAGCCGTCGGTGGTGTAGTTGTCATGGGCATAACGCTTGGCCTTGCTGGTGTAGTACTCGGCCTGGGCCTTGAACGGACCCTGGAAGTACATCGCTTCGGCGCCGATGGTGCTGACGCGGTCGGTGTCGGTCATGTTGCCGCCATCGATCAGGCGCGCGGTGGCCAGGTCAGCGTTCGGGCGGGCGCGCACGCGCAGGGTGTCTGCGTCGGTGTCGTAGTCCACGTAGCTCAGGCCGAAGTGCAGGACCTGGCCCTTCTCGTTGATCGGGGCCCAGGTGCCACGCGCGCCGTAGCCGCTGCCGTGGGCCAGGTTGCGGGTCAGTTCGCGGCCGAAGGCGCTGGCGGTGACCGACCAGTTGTCCTGGCCGTAGCTGTACGCGCCGCCGAGGCGACGGGCGATGGCATAGGTGTTGGTGACCGCAGCCTTGGAGATGAAGTCGTTGTTCTTGGTGCTGGACAGCTCTTCCAGGCTGTTGGGCTGCTTGAACTGGCCGACCTGGATGAAGTGGTTGGCGTTGCCCAGCAGCTTGTACTTCACGTTGGTGTCGAGGAACTTGTCGGCCTTGGCGTCATAGCCGACCACCCACTCCACGTTGCCCGGGCCCTTGCCCTTCAGCACCAGCTCGGCGCGACGCAGTTCGAATTCGCTGTTCTTGCCGTTGCCGGCGTCCCCGCCGTTGAGGTCCACGACGTCATTGTCGTACCAGTTGCCGTCGGCCTGGACCAGGCCTTCGAAGGTGATTTCCGAACCGCCGATCACATCGATGGCGACTTCGGCGTGGGCGGCCGGCACATACAGCGCAGCAGCCACGGCGACCGTCAGGAGTTGGTGATGCAGTTTCATGGAGAGGAGCCTTGCAGGCAGGTGGGAAGATGCGCGCAGGCTAAAACGTGAAGATTGCGTAAATGTGACAGTTCGCGCACGGCCGCGATCCGCCGCAGGCCCCGTCACGGCTGGGCCTGCCATTGAAACCGGTTACGTATGACGCCCGGATTGCGCCCCGGTTGCAGTAGATCCACGCCATGCGTGGATGGTTTTTCCGTGCATCCACGTCATGCGCGGATGCCGCCATCACTCGGCGATGGTCTTGTCCTTGAACCGGCAGAGATCGGCAATCACGCACCCAGGGCAATCCGGTTTGCGTGCTTTGCACACGTACCGTCCGTGCAGGATCAGCCAGTGATGCGCGTCCAGCAGGAACTCGGCGGGAATCGCTTTGACCAATCGGTCTTCGACCTCGCGCACGTTCTTTCCTGGCGCAAGTCCAGTGCGGTTGGCGACACGGAAGATATGCGTGTCCACCGCCATCACCGGTTCGCCGAAGGCGGTGTTGAGCACCACGTTGGCGGTCTTGCGACCGACACCGGGCAGGGCCTCCAGTGCATCGCGATCGCGTGGCACTTCGCCGCCGTGCTTCTCCAGCAGCAGCGCGCAGGTGGCGATCACGTTCTTCGCCTTTGCGTTGAACAGGCCGATGGTGGCGATGTACTTCTTCAGTCCCTCTTCGCCCAGGGCGAGGATTTTCGCTGGCGTGTTGGCAACCGGGAACAGGCGACGGGTGGCCTTGTTGACGCCGACGTCGGTGGCCTGCGCCGACAGTGCGACCGCCACCAGCAGTTCGAAGGGAGAGCTGTATTCCAGCTCGGTCTTCGGATGCGGGTTGAGTTCGCGCAGACGGGTGAACATTTCCACCACGTCGGCACGCGGCATCGTACCGCCGCGGCGCGCAGGTGCGCGCGCGGTCTTCTTCGCGGTCGCCATTACTGCTCCTTGCCGGCGGCGCGGGCCTTGGCCCGGGCGAGAATGGCGGCCGCTGCGGCAGGCAGGGCGGGTTTTGCGTCCGGTGCCGGTGCGGGCGTCCGCCGCGCGTCACGCTCGGCCTCGCGGCGGGCCAGGCGCACCGCCCGTGCGCGGAATCGTTCGCGCGCGGCCCATGCACGCTGCAGTTGCAGCTGCATCCGGCAGAGGCGGTCGGGCAGGTCAGGATGATCGGGCAGCAGCCGGTCATCGCCAGCGCGCACGACGTAGTCCATCAGTCCAGCCTGCAGCGCGCCCTCGGGATCGTCTGCCTGGACCCGGGCGAACAGCAGCACGGGGTTGGGTCGGGATGCCATGGCGGTCAGCGGTTCTGGAAGGCGGGGGGGCGGCGCTGCAGGAAGGCGCTGGTGCCTTCGCGCATGTCTTCGGTGGCGAACAGCAGGCCGAACTGCGCACTTTCGTATTCCAGGCCGGCCTCCAGGCTGCATTCGCCGCCCACGTGCACCGTATCGAGCAGGCCACGCAGAGCCAGCGGCGCCGACTGTGCCAGCTGCCGGGCCAGGGCCTGTACGCGGGCGTCGAGCTCGGCGGCCGGCACTACTTCGTTGACGATGCCCAGAGCCAGCGCGCGTGCGGCGTCGATCGGGGTGCCCAGCAGGCACAGCTCCAGCGTGGCCGCGCGACCACACAGGCGCAGCAGGCGCTGGCTGCCGCCGAAGCCGGGAATCAGGCCGAGATTGATCTCCGGCTGGCCGACCTTGGCGGAATCGGCCGCAATGCGCAGGTGGCAGGCCATGGCCAGCTCCAGCCCGCCGCCCAGCGCAAACCCGTTCACGCGGGCGATCACCGGCTTGGGCATGCGTTCGATGCGGCGCATCAGGGCCTGGCCGAGCAGGGAGAAGTCACGTCCCTGAACCGCGCTCAATGTGTTCATTTCCGCGATGTCGGCCCCGGCCACGAAGGCCTTGGGGCCGGCGCCGGTCAGCACCACCACCCGCACCGCCGGATCGGCGGCTGCGTCGCTGAACGCCCCGGCCAGCGCCTGCAGGGTCGCGGCATTGAGGGCGTTGAGCTTGTCCGGTCGCTGCACGGTAATGGTGCGGACGGCGCCGTCATCGCTGACGTCGACCGGGTGGGGGGCGGGGGCCTCGGCCACGGGAAACTCCTGGAACGTTAAAAAAAAGTGAGATTGAACTCTGTAAACGCAGACAGGTCATAGCCTGCGTGGTGAGTAGCGGTTACACGTTGTGGCCGTTATCCTAACCCGTCGCCTCAGGGCGGCGCAGAACGTCCCTGAGTTACCACCCCTGGAGAACTGTTTGATGAAGTTGCGTTCTATCGCGGTCGCCGTCGCGGCCCTGGCCCTGACGGGCAATGCCTTCGCCCAGGACATCGCGTCCGAGAAGGGCAAGCTGAGCTACTACTTCGGTTACGACTACGGCAACAACCTGGCGGAGCTGACTGGTCGCGGTGAGCAGCTGGACATCAACTCGGTGGTGAAGGGTCTGCAGGACGCCTACGCCAAGAAGCAGCCGGCAATCACCGCCGAGCAGCTGAAGCCGGCCGTTGAAGCGTTCCAGAAGCGCGAGCAGGGCCGTGCCCAGGCCGCCAAGGCCGAGTACGAAAAGGCTGCTGCCGACAACAAGACCAAGAGCGATCAGTTCATGGCGCAGAACAAGGCCAAGGCGGGCGTGCAGACCCTGCCGAGCGGCGTTCAGTACCGTGTGATCGAAGCCGGCAAGGGTGCCAAGCCGACCCAGGCCAGCACCGTGCAGCTGGAAGTGGCCGGTCCGTTCCCGTACGGCCAGCGTCCGACCGAGGCTCGCCCGGCCCAGCAGATTCCGTCGATCAAGGTCAGCGAAGTCGAAATGAAGGCCATGCGCGAGACCCTGCTGCAGATGCCGGCTGGCTCGAAGTGGGAAGTGTCCCTGCCGCCGGATCAGGCCTATGGTGCCGACCCGCGCACCCCGTTCCCGCCGAACGTGGCTGTGCAGTTCGAGATCAAGCTGATCAGCGTCAAGTAAGAAGAAACAGCGTCAACATCCACGCGCCGGTGATTCCACCGGCGCGTTTTTGTTTCTGCGGTACGCAGCAGCCGTGTGGGCCCATCCCAAATCCAGCCCATTCGCGCTACTGTTGACCGGTGCAAATAATGGAAGAAACGGCGCGTGCTGTCGCAAGCCCCTGCATCAACGTGTGCAAGCTGGATCGCAACCGGCTGTGCGCCGGCTGCGGGCGGCATATCGACGAAATCGCACGGTGGTCGTCGATGAGCGACAGCGAGCGCACCCACATCCTGCAGCGCGTGCTGCCACTGCGCCAACAGCTGCAGCAGTCGCTGCGAGGCTCGTTGGCCGATCACGAGCGCCTGCTGCGCGCGCTGCATCCGCTGGCCGAACCGCCGGCAGGCGACGGCTGGAACCGCAGTGAACTGGATGATCTGCTGCCCCCGGGCCCACCGGTCGAGGCGGCGGTGCTGGCCGGCATCGTGCCGCGTGCCAACGGCGCGCAGGTGATCCTGACCCGGCGTACCGAAACCCTGCGGCAACATGGTGGCCAGGTCGGTTTTCCCGGTGGCCGTACCGAGCCGGATGATCGTGATGCGCTGGCCGCAGCACTGCGCGAAAGCCAGGAAGAAATCGCATTGGCGCCGACGCAGGTGCAGGCACTGGGTTATCTCGATCCGTTCGTGACCATCACCGGCTACCGGGTAACCCCGGTGGTGGCGGTGATCGATCCGGATTTCGTGGCGGTACCGCAGCCCAGCGAAGTGGCCGAGGTGTTCGAAGTGCCGCTGGACTATCTGATGGCCGCCGGCAACCTGCGCCAGGTCGAAATCAACCATCGCGGCCGCGTCCGCCATGTCCTCGAATACGGCTGGCCCGGCCAGCGCATCTGGGGCGCCACTGCGGCCATCCTGTACAACCTGCGTCGCCGCCTGGAGCAAGTGCAATGAAATCGATCGACCCGCCGTGGACCACCCTCGTCGATGTCGCGACCCTGGCTGCGGCACTGGGCGATGGCGTACGCGTGGTCGATGCCCGCGCGACCGCAAGCACCGCCGTGCGCGTGGTCGATGCACGTGCATCGCTCGCCGATCCGCAGGCCGGTAGTGGCCTCTATGCGCAGGGACACATTCCTGGTGCGGTGCATGCCGATCTCAACCGCGACCTGTCCGACCTGACGCGGGTCGGCCATGGGCGCCACCCGTTGCCGGACAGCGATGCGTTCGCCACACGGCTGGGGCAATGGGGCATCGGCACCGACACGCAGGTGGTGGTGTATGACGGCAGCGATGGCAGCATGGCCGCTGCGCGACTGTGGTGGCTGCTGCGCCTGATCGGGCACACGAAGGTCGCTGTCCTCGATGGCGGCATCGCCGCCTGGCAGACCGCCGGCCAGCCGCTGGTGACCGGCAGCAGCGAGGTCGCGGCGTTGCCCGCATATCCGGGGCGTTTCGATACCAGCCAGGTTGCCAGCGCGGAAGAGGTCGAGTCGCGCCTGAAGCATGCTCCGGGCTGGCTGGTCGACGCCCGCGCAGGCGAGCGTTTCCGTGGCGAGGTGGAGCCGCTGGACCCGGTCGCCGGCCATGTGCCGGGGGCAGTCAATCGACCGTTCGCGTTGAACGTGATGGACGGCCGACTGCGCGACGCACAGGAACTGCGCGCCGAACTGCAGGGCGTGATCGGCAACCAGGACCCGCAGCGCGTGGTCCTGATGTGTGGCTCGGGTGTGACCGCCTGCCATCTGCTGCTGGCGATGGAAAGTGCGGGCCTGTCCGGCGCGCGCATCTATGCCGATTCCTGGAGTGGCTGGGTCAGCGACAGCAGCCGCCCGGTGGCTACCGGCGCCTGAGCGAAGCGGGTAGATCGATTTGACGTTCATCCACGCATGGCGTGGATCCATGTGTCGACCAAGGTCGACACCTACCAACAGCCGCAGGAACCTGTCGAAGGCGGGGTGGGTCCGGTTGCGAGGGTGTCCGCGGCATGGATGCCGCGGCCAAGCCCCCAGGGACGGGTTTACGGCGTCCCTCGCAACCGGACCCATCCCGCCATCCCACGGAATGCACGCTTCTGACGTTGACGTTGACGTTGACGTTGACGTTGACGTTGATTCGGCGGGTGCAGGGCGCAGCCCTGCCCTCATCCCAGCGGCTGCAGCGGCACCTTGGCCAGGATCCGCTGCCACGGGAACAACGGGCCCGGATCGCGCTTGCGCGCCACGGTCACGGCTGGGTCATCACTGGCAGGTACCTGCTCCAGGTCCAGCTGGTCGTGGCCGGCGATCTGCCGCAGCGAGGGATACTGCAGCACCAGCGCCTGCAGCAACCGCTCCAATGCCAGCAGCTGCGCTTCGGTGTAGGGCTCGTCCATCGCCTGGTGGCGGCTGTCGAGCCAGTGCGGGTAGCGCCCCGAATTGACCAGTTCGATGCCCACCGAATCGGCATTCATGCCGCGCACGTGGTGGGCGATGCGCTCCGGCGCCACGTACTGCACCACGCTGCCGTCGCGGTCGATGTAGAAATGCCCGCTGTTGCCGGCACCGCTGTCATACAGCACGCGCTCGCCGTAATCGCGGGCGGTGGCCAGGTCGGGCAGTTCGGTGCAGTGGATCACCACCATCGCCAGGCTGGATGGATCGCGCACGGGCAGGCGGTCGTGGTAGGGCAGCGGCTGCAGCTGCAGGCCGGGCAGGAGCGGGTTGGGCATGCGGCGATGCTAGCATTGCCGAATGAAACTGCCTTCCTTTCTGCTGTCGGTCCGCTCCGTGGGAGCGCACGCATGAGCCGCGGTCACTGCATCCTGTCGCACGGCTTCGAGAGCGGCCCGGAGGCGACCAAGGTCGCCGCCCTGGCCGAGGTCGCCGAGCGCCTGGGCTGGACCCATGAACGCCCCGATTACACCGACCTGGACGCGATGAGCGAGGTCAGCCGCGTTGGTGACGTGCGCACCCGCCTGCAGCGCCTGATCGAGCGCACTGCCGCTGCTGCCGCGCAGGGGCCGGTGGTGCTGGCCGGCTCCAGCCTGGGCGCTTACATCTCGGCCATCGCCTCGCTGCAGGTACCGGTGGCCGGTCTGTTCCTGATGGTGCCGCCCACCACCATGGGCCCGATGCCGGCGCTGGATGCCGCACCGGTGCCGACCACGGTGGTGCAGGCCTGGCATGACGAGGTGGTGCCCGCCGCCGGGGTCATCGCCTGGGCGCAGGCGCGCTCGGCGCAGCTGCTGCTGGTGGACGACGGCCATCGCCTGGAGCACCACGTCGAGGCCTCCGCGCAGGCCTTCGAGCGCCTGCTGCGGCAGCTGTGAAGCCCGGGCGCACGGCGCGCCCGCCCGCATTGACTACAATGGCAGCCCCGCCGCCCCCGGCGCGGGCCTGCCGGCCGTGCCTACGGCCCTCCCTTCCGAATGGCCCGGCTCCCTGCCGCGCCTGACCACCTGCGAACCGATCCCGTGAAATTTTTTGTCTCCTGCGCCAAGGGCCTGGAATACCTGCTTGCCGATGAGCTGTCGGCCCTCGGCCTGGAAAAGGCCACTGCCACCATCGCCGGCGTCAATGCCGATGGCGAACTGGATCAGGCGCTGCGGATCGTCATGTGGTCGCGGCTGGCCAGCCGCGTGCTGTGGCCGATCGACGAATTCGAATGCCCGGACGAGCAGGCGCTGTATGACGGCGTGCGCGCGCTGCCGTGGCACGAGCACATCAAGCCGGAGATGACCCTTGCGGTGGACGCGCATGTGTCCGGCGACAAGATCACCCATGCCCGTTTTGCCGCGCAGCGGATCAAGGACGCCATCGTCGACCGCATGCGTGACGAAGGGCTCGAGCGTCCCTCGGTCAACACCGATCTGCCGGATGTGCGCGTCAACCTGTCGCTGCGCAAGGGCCGCGCCTCGCTGTCGATCGACCTCGGTGGTGGCCCGCTGCACCGCCGTGGCTGGCGTGGTGCTGCGCATGACGCGCCGTTGAAGGAAAACCTGGCTGCCGCGCTGCTGATGCGTGCGCAGTGGCCGCGCCTGCATGCTGCCGGTGGCGGCCTGCTGGACCCGATGTGCGGCAGCGGTACCCTGCTGATCGAAGGCGCGCTGATGGCCGCCGACGTCGCTCCCGGCCTGATGCGCCATGGCAGCCTGCCGCCGAGCCGCTGGCTGGGCTTCGACAAGGCGGCCTGGAAAACCATCCAGAGCGAAGCGCGTGATCGCGAAGCGGCCGGCCTGGCTGCGCTGAAGCCGGTCGTCCACGGCAGCGACATCGACCCGGTGGCGATCCAGGCGGCGCGCGAGAACGCGGAAGTGGCCGGCGTCGCCCATGCCATCCGCTTCACCCGCGCCGATGTGGCCGACCTGCCCACCCCGGAGCAGGAGATCGGCGCGGTGGTCTGCAACCCGCCGTATGACGAACGCCTGGCCGCCGATCCGGCGCTGTACCGCAAGCTCGGCAATGCCCTGCAGAAGGCGGTGCCGCAGTGGCGCGCCAGCCTGCTGTGCGGCAATGACGAACTGGCCTTCGCTACCGGCCTGCGTGCGGGCAAGAAGTACCAGATGTTCAATGGCGCGCTGGAATGTGCACTGATCGTCTGCGATCCGATCGCGGTGCCGGGTCGCGATCCGGCACAGGTGCGCGAGCTGAGCGAAGGCGCGCAGATGGTGGCCAACCGCCTGCGCAAGAACCTGAAGAAGTTCAAGAGCTGGCGCGCACGCGAAGGCATCACCTGCTTCCGTGCCTACGATGCCGACCTGCCGGAATACGCAGCGGCCATCGACGTGTACGAAGAGGATGGCGGTCAGCGCCGCACCTTCCTGCACGTGCAGGAATACGCCGCACCGGCTGCGATTCCGGAGAACGACGTGCGCCGCCGTCGCAACGAACTGCTGGCTGCTGCGCGTGAAGTGTTCGGCGTGCCGCCGGAGCAGGTCTCGATGAAGTCGCGCGAACGTGGCAAGGGCGGCAGCAAGTACGGCCGTTTCGAGCAGCGTGATGAGTTCCTCGTGGTACGCGAGAACAACGCGCTGCTGCAGGTGAACCTGTTCGATTACCTCGATACCGGCCTGTTCCTCGACCATCGCCCGCTGCGTCGCCTGATGGCCGAGCAGGCGCGCGGCAAGCGTTTCCTCAACCTGTTCTGCTACACCGGCGTGGCCAGTGTGCAGGCGGCGGTGGCCGGTGCGGCCAGCACCACCAGCGTCGACCTGTCGGCCACCTACCTGCAGTGGTGCTACGACAACCTGGCCTTGAACGGGCAGGGCGGCAATCAGCACCTGCTGGTGCAGGCCGATGCGATGGCATGGCTGGAAGGCGATCGCGGCCAGTACGACGTGATCTTCTGCGACCCGCCGACGTTCTCCAACTCGGCCCGCGCCGATGACTTCGACGTGCAGCGCGAACAGGTGAAGATGCTGCGTGCCGCCGTCGCACGACTGGCGCCGGGTGGCGTGCTGTACTTCTCCAACAACTTCCGCCGCTTCAAGCTGGAAGAGAACGCCATCGCCGAATTCGCCCAATGCCGCGAGATCAGCGCCAGCACCATCGGCCCGGATTTCGAGCGCAACGCACGCATCCATCGTGCGTGGGAGCTGAAGCGCCTGGCGTGAACCGACGTCTGGGGTCGGATCCCCTGCGCCTAGCGCAGGGGCTCTGACCCCATCAAGGTCGGTAGATCCACGCCATATGTCGATGGCGGTACGTACCTGGGGTCAGAGCCCTTGCGCTGCACGCAAGGGATCCGACCCCGGCGGCTTCTGCTACAACAACGCCACCACCAACCCGATTACCGGCAGCGCGACCGCCAGCGGTGCGATCCATTTCGGCCGGTACGGATACAGCGCGAACGCCAGCACGATTCCACCCAGCGTAAGCGCGCCGAGCCACAGCACTGGGCCCATCGCCCAGCCCTGTTCGACCACGCACACGGCGAACGCCACGGTCAGCAGCACCCAGCCCAGCACCCGCCATTGCATGCGCCGTACCGGTGACGCCGCTGCCTTGCCGTGCAGTTCCTGCTGGTGCTTTTCCATCGCCAGCGACAGCGCGGTGAACGCTGTGAACGACAACCCCAGTACCAGCAGCATCATGCGCTGGCCTCCGCTTCCACTGCATCGGCCGGTACCTTCGTCGCCGCAGCGGCGGCCGCGCGCTTCTTCTTCTCGGCGGCACTCAGCGGCGGCGTCCAGCGCTGCATGCGCCAGCCGCACAAGGCCAACATTGCGCCGAAGGCGATCATCGACAGATCGAAACCGGCCAATGCCCAGTCACCATTGAACAGCGTCACACCCAGGTGTGCGTGGGTGGTCAATGCGTTCACTACCGGGATCAGCGCGAACGCGGCCGCGCCGATGTACAGCTGCCACGCCCACATCATCCGCTTGGGCCAGATGAAGGCCGCCAGCAGCGAGGCGCCCCACGCGTAGAAGAATACGTTCGCCTCGGCGTTGGAGCGCTCGGCCAGGCCCAGCGGCAGCAGCCGGTTGCCCCAGAAATAGGCGGCAAAGGCGATGGGCAGGCCGGCCACGGCGCCGATGTTCAGTGCATCGACCAGGCGCAGGCCGAAGCCGGCGCGGCCGCTCTTGGCATGCTTCGGGCGCTCCTTCACCGCCCACAGCACCACGCCGCTGGCCACCATCAGGCAGCCGGTCAGGCCGGACAGGAAGAACAGGGCGCGTACGCCCCAATCGGCGAAGCGTGCCAGGTGCAGGCCGTACAGCACGCCACGGGTGGCGGTGGCGCCACCGGAAGGCGGGGTTTCCTGCAGCAGCGCGCCACTGACCATGTCATAGCGCAGCGCGGGCGTATCGATGGACAAACGCTTGCCGTCACGCTGGCGGATGTCGATCACCGCATTGGCAGCACCGGGGTTGGCAACGCTGAAACCAGCGACCTCGGTTCCGTGCCAGTGCGTGCGGGCACTTTCCAGCAGCTGCCGCAACGGCAGCGGTGCGGCCTTGCCTTCGGCAGGCGCGGTGACTTCGGGCAGGCCACCGAAGGCCTCCGCGTAGAAGGCATCCTGATCGGTACCGTAGGCCGCGTTCACTCCCCACGGCAGGTACATGATCATCAACGTGACGATGCCGGTGTAGGTGATCATCGCGTGGTAGGGCAGGGCCATCACCGCGCTGACGTTGTGGAAGTCCAGCCACGAGCGCAGACCCTTGTCCTTCCGGAAGGTGAAGAAGTCCTTGAAGATCTTCTTGTGGGTGATCACGCCGGTGATGATCGCCACCAGCATGAACATCGCGCAGAAGCCCACCAGGTAGCGCGCCCACAGTACCGGGATGTAATGCAGGTCGAAGTGCAGGCGGTAGAAGAAGTCGCCTCCACGGGTCTCGCGGGCCTTCAGCTCGGTGCCGGTGTTGGGGTCCAGGGTGGCATCGCCGAAGGCGCCGCGGCGTCCCTTGCTCGGATCGGCCAGTGCCTCTGGCAACCGCCAGAACATCTGCATGGCCGGATTGCGCGGCTGCGGCAGGGTGACGAACCAGCTCTCGGCCTGTGGTGCATTGGCCAGCAGGTAGTCGGCCGCGCGCTGCGCCGCCTGGTCGGTGCTGACCGTGCTGCGCGGCAGTTCCGGGCGCATCCAGCGGCTGATTTCCTCGCGGTAGTAGCTGGCGGTGCCGGCCATGAAGATCAGCAGCAGCAGCCAGCCGACCAGCAGGCCGGTCCAGGTGTGCAGCCAGGCCATGGATTGGCGGAATCCATTCTTCATGTCCACGCTCCCAGCAGGCGCGAAATGCCGGCCATCAGCAGGGTGGGGGCGAGAATGCCGACCCAGGCGCGCAGCGCACTGCGGGTGGCGAACGCCCACAGCGCCGCGCAGGCGGCGACCAGGATCGCCAGCAGCATGCCGGTCAGCACAGCCTGGCCGCGCGCGCCCGGCAGGGCCAGCGCACAGAACACGGTAGTCATCGAGGCAAGCGCGTAGCCGCCGAAGATGGCGGCAAGGGATCGGGACAGCACGCCCCATCGCGGGTTGGCGAAGAAGGTGCTGAGGCGGGGGCTGGCGGTTGCGGGCGAGCGGTCCACGGCGGTCCTGCAGGTTGAATGAAAGAGGACCGGCGCACCGAAGCGCGCCGGGGTTGGCCATCCGTGGCCGGGGCCGGTCGCAGAACCGGCGCCATCCATCAGATCGTCAGAGCTTCCAGCGCAGCGTCATCATCACGTTGCGCGGTTCGCCCCAGTACACGCCGTCGTAGAAACCGACGCGGTTGTAGTACTTCTTGTCCAGCAGGTTGTTCACGTTCACCTGGGCGGTGAAGTTCTCGTTGAAGCGATAGCCGGCCGACAGGTTGAGCAGGTAGATGTCACCCTGTTCGATCGCCACGCGGTCGCGCTTGCCGCTGACCAGGAAGTCCTCGCGCGGCTTGTTGCTCAGGCTCCAGATGCCGCTCTGCCAGGTCGCGCCGCCACCGATCCAGAAGCGGCCTTCGGCACCACCCGGGCGCCAGCTGGCGTTGAGGCGGAACAGATCGACCGGAACGGTGGTGTTCTGGCGAACGCCCAGCGCATTGCGGCTGACGGTATGGGTGAACCCGGTCGACAGGTTCCAGTGCTCGCCCAGGCTGCCCTGTGCTTCGATTTCCCAGCCCTTTACCTTGTTGCCCTTGCCGGTGGAGCGGTAAGCGCTGATGCCACCGGGCAACGAGTTCTCCGGCACCGAATCATCGAGCTCGGCGACGTTGTCCTTCTCGCCCTTGAACACCGCGACCGAGGTGTTGAGCAGGCCATCGAAGAACTCGGCCTTGAGCCCGGCTTCCCACATGTCACCGACGACCGGTTCGAGGTAGTTGTTGGCCTTGTCGCGGTAATTCTGCGGCTGGAAGATGTCGGTGTAGCTGACGTAGCCGCTGAAGTAACGGTTGAAGTCGTAGATGAAGCCAGCGTACGGCGTGAGTGAGTCGTCCGGCTTGTAGCCGCCGCGGCGGGTGCCGGTCAGGCGGCCGGCGGCGTCATGGGTGTAGGTCCAGTTGCGCGTTTCCCAGCTGCCGTAACGGGCGCCGAGCACGGCGGTCAGCGGCTCGGCCAGCTGCAGGCGCGCGGCCAGGTAGGCGGCACGCTGGCGCAGTTCATCTTCCGATGCGAGATAGCCCAGGCGGGTGACCTGCAGCGGCGCGACGTCGCCGTTCCAGCTGCGCCAGTCCGGCACGCGCTCGTAGCTGGCAGGGTAAGCGGCGGTTTCACTCGCAGGCACTTCACCCTTGCGCACCGACTGGCCGAAGCCGAACACCAGTTCGTGTTCGCGGCCGAACAACTGGAACGGACCGCCGACGTTGAAGTCGAACACCTGCATGTCGCCGTTTTCACCGAAGCTGCCGACGAAGGCAGAGATGCCGCTGCCATCGGCATGCGGGTAACCGGACGCCCCATACCAGACCGCGCCGTCGGTCTCGCGCTTGGAGCGCGTGTAGGCGAATTTCGCGGCCCAGCCTTGGCCCAGCTGCTGTTCGAGGCGGGCGAACGCGCTCTTTTCGACGATCGGCCAGCTGCTCCAGCGCGCCGACAGGTTGGTCGAGCGCGGCAGGTTGGCCGGCTTGCCATCGGCGCCCCAGTACGGCACCACGCCCCAGGTCACGCCGGTGGTGCGCGGCGACTGGTACTCGTAGCCGGCTTCCAGCAGGGTGGTGTCGGTGATGTCGGCCTGCACGATGCCGTAGAAGACGTCCTTGTCCAGCTTGTACACATCGCGGAACGAATCGCTCTGCTGCTTGGCGGCGACCACGCGGGCGCGGATGCGGCCATCCAGGGCGATGGGGCCGCCGAGGTCGGCTTCCAGGCGCTGGTTGCCCCAGCGGCCGAGCGTCAGGTTGGCGCTCATCTGGAACGTATCGGTGGGGCGCTTGCGGACGAAGTTGATGGTGCCCGATGGATCACCGGCACCGGTGGTCAGGCCGGTGGCACCACGCACTACTTCGATGCGGTCGTAGATCACGCTGTCGGTGTTGGTCTTGATGTAGCCACCGAAGGTGTTGAGCATGCCATCGACCTGGAAATTGGTGATGTTGTACCCGCGCGAGACGTAGTTGATGCGTTCGCTGTCGGTGACCGACACCGCTACGCCGGTGACCTGGCCCATCACATCGGACAGGGAGAACAGGCCCATGTCGTCCAGCCGCTGCCGGGTCACCACGGTCATCGACTGCGGCGTGTGGCGCAGCGACAGGCCGAGCTTGGTTGCGGTGCTGGCCCGCTTGACCGTGTAGCTGTCGGCAATGTCGCCATCGGCGGTTACCTGGACGGTGTCCAGGGTGCGCGCAGAGGGGTCGGCAGAACCTTCCTCAGCGTGTGCCAACGGTGTGGTCAACAGTGCGGTCACGGCCAGGGCCAGCAGGGTTGGACGGGGAGTAGTCAGGAGCGATGCCATCGGTGCGATTCCATGCAGGACAAAAAACAGGCGATGGCAAACGCACCCATGGCAGCCATGCGCTCCGCGCACGTCGCCCAGCGTGATTCCCATCGACGGTGCGCCACCTGCGGTAGGCAGGCGACCCAGTGGTCGGGGGATGTACACGGGCGAAGGGGCGGGTGGGCGCGTGCTTCCGTGCCCCGCTTGGCTAAGCGTACAACCGATCAGTAAATGATAGGCATTCGCATTTCGTTAAGCAAGCGTGACAGCCTCGGTCATCCACGCATGGCGTGGATCTACTGGCCAGGGCTCCGGAATCTCAGCCTAGAAGCGGAACAGAACAGTCGCCGCATGCAGCAGCAGGCCGATCAGGCCGCCCACCAACGTACCGTTGAAGCGGATGAACTGCAGGTCGCGGCCCACGCTCAGCTCCAGCTGCTCGACCAGGTGGCGTTCGTCCCAGCTTTTCACGGTCTGTGCGATATGGGTGGTGACACCCTCGCGCAGGCGCCCGGTGAGGCGCTGTGCGCCTTCCAGCAGGTGCTGGTTCAACGCCTCGCGCAACGCCGGGTCCGATTGCAGGCTGTCGCCCAGCGAGGCCAGGCTGCGCTGCAGATGGCCGACCAGTGCCGAATCCTCGCGCTGCAGATCGCCGCGCAGGCTGGCCTGGATGCGCGACCACAGGCCCTGTACGTACTCCTGCAGGGCAGGGTGGTCGATCATTTCCTGCTTGAGCTGCTCGATGCGCTCGGCCAGTGCCGGGTCTTCGCGCAGGCGCTGCACGTAGTTGCCCAGCCACTGCTCGTAATCCTGGCGCAGCGGATGCTGTGGCTCGGCCAGCACCTGCTGCAGTTCTTCCAGCACCGCCCGTGCCAGGCGTTCGGCAAGGTTGTCGCCGATCTCATCGATCGGCTTGATCCAGTTCACCGTGCTCGACAGCGTCGGCCATTCGCGCTGGATGTAGCGCACGATCAGCTGCGAAGCGCGTTCCTTCACTTCCGGCTGTTCCAGCCAACGCCCCAACCGTTGCAGGCCTTCGTCCAGCACCCGCTGGTGGCGGCCATCGGCGGTCAGCAGGCCCAGCAGTTCGCCGGCGGTGGCCGCGGCATTCCACTGCCGCAGCTGCTGCACCACGAAGCTGTGCAGCTGCCGCCGCACCGCGGCTTCATCGAAGAAGTCCAGCGCCTGCAGCGCCCAGCCACGGGCCATGTCGGCCAGCATCCGTGACCGCACAGGATCGGCCAGCCAGCTGCCGAGGCGGCTGGCCGGGTCGAACACCTGCAGCTTGGCCAGCAGCACCGTCGGTTCCAGGAACTGGTCGCGCACGAACAGGGCCAGGCTGTCGCCGATGCGTTCCTTGCTGCGCGGAATGATTGCCGTATGCGGAATCGGCAGGCCCATCGGCCGCCGGAACAGGGCGACCACCGCGAACCAGTCCGCGAGTGCGCCGACCGCGGCAGCCTCGCAGAAGGCCGAGACCCAGGCCCAGATACCGCGCTCACCCTGCCAGTGGCTGACCGCGAAGCCGGCCAGCATAAACAGCAACAGGCCAAGGGCGAGGGCTTTGAGGCGCCGCAACTGAGCGCGGCGCGGATCGATGGCAGACGTCATGCCTGAAGTCTACCCGCAGGCCGGTGACGCCTACCTGTAGAGCCGAGCCCATGCTCGGCTGCTCTTTGCCGCGCGCAAGGCAGCCGAGCATGGGCTCGGCTCTACAGCGGCGTGACGCGATCGGTTACAGCGCTTCCAGCTGCTTTCGCAGGTGGGCCAGCTGCGCGCGCAGGGTGTCGTTCTCGCGGGTAAGGTTCACCACGCGACGGCGCAGCGCCGGGGCATCCTCGCCCAGCTGCTCCAGCGCAGCCAGTACCTCGGCATCGCGGCTGGCGATCTCATCCTCGTTGGCTTCTTCGAAGTCCATTTCCGGCGACTCCGTTTCCGGTTTCGGCGCGCGCGGCTTGCGCTTGGATTCACGCACACGCTTTGCAGCCTGCTTCAGCTCATCCTTGCCACCGGCGGCAGCGGCGCGCTGCTCTTCTTCCGGCAGGTCAGCCACGGCAGCAGCGGCGCTGATCGAGATCATGCCGGCCTTCACCGCTTCCACCACCTCGGCGGCGGCCTGGGCGTGGATGCGCTCGATCATGCCGACCTGGCTGGTGCTCAGCTTGGCTTCGCGGGCCAGTTCGGCACGGCTGATCTTCGGCGCCGGCTCCCACGGTGGGCTGTCCTCGCCGGCCTCGTCGGCAGGTTCGGCGGTGCCATCACTTTCGCGCTGCAGCTGCGCCTGCTCGACCTGCTTGCGGGCGGACAGGATGTCGCGCTTGCGCAGGGCCAATACGCCGCGCTGGAAATCGGAGACGCTGCGCCGGCCCAGATGCTGCTCGATCATCCACAGGTGCACGTCTTCCATGCTCTGGAAGCGGGTGTTCTGCACGGTGTTGAACGGCAGGTCATGCTTCTGGCAGATGCCGAAGCGGTTGTGTCCATCCACCAGCACCTCGCCCCACAGCACCAGCGCATCGCGGCAGCCTTCGGCGAGGATGCTGCGCTCCAGCGCCTCGTGTTCGTCCGCGGTGAGCGGGTCGATGTAGGCCTTGAGTTCTTCTTTGACGACGATGTTCATGGGCACGGCAACGGGCAGGAGCGGAACCGCCCATTGTACCCGCTCGCCACCACCGTCCCGGCCTCAGGCAGTGGCCCGGATCATCTCGCCCAGGGTGCCGGTGATCTGGTCGATCTGTGCCTTGTCCACGATCAGCGGCGGTGACAACGCGATGATGTCGCCGGTACAGCGCACCAGCAGCCGCCCGTCGTGGAAGCAGCGGCGGAACACCTCGTAGCCACGGCTGCCGGGTGCGTCCTTGCGCGGCGCCAGCTCCACCGCACCTACCAGGCCGAAGTTGCGGATGTCGATCACGTTCGGCAGCCCCTGCAGGGCATGCAGGCGCTCCTGCCAGTACTCGCCCAGTTCGATCGCACGCTCGAACAGGCGTTCCTCGGCGTAGACGTCCAGCGTGGCCAGCGCCGCCGCGCAGGCCAAGGGGTGGCCCGAATAGGTATAGCCATGGAACAGCTCGATGGCCTGTGGCGGACCCTGCATGAAGCTCGCATGCACGCTGTCGCCGACCAGTACGCCACCCAGCGGCACCGCGCCGTTGCTGGCGCCCTTGGCAAAGGTCAGCAGGTCCGGGGTGACCCCGAAACGCTGTGCGGCGAATGCCATGCCGACCCGGCCGAAACCGGTGATGACTTCATCGAACACCAGCAGGATGCCGTGCTGGTCGCAGATCTCGCGCAGGCGCTGCAGATACCCCGGTGCCGGCAGGATCACACCGGCCGAACCGGCGATGGGCTCGACGAACACGGCGGCAATGGTGGAGGGATCGTGCAGGGCGATCAGCCGTTCCAGATCATCGGCCAGTTCGGCGCCCTGGCGCGGCAGGCCCTTGCTGAAGGCATTGCGTGACAGGTCCAGGGTGTGCCGCAGATAGTCCACGCCGCCCAGCTGCAGACCGAACTGGCGGCGGTTGTTGGGCAGCCCGCCCAAGGCCATGCCGCCGAAGCCGACCCCGTGGTAGGCCTTCTCGCGGCTGATGAAACGCGTGCGCTGGCCTTCGCCGCGCAGGCGGTGATGGGCCAGCACGATCTTCATCGCCGAATCCACCGCCTCCGAGCCCGAGCTGGTGAAGAACACGTGGTTGAGCCCGGCCGGGGCCAGCGCCGCCAGTCGCTGCGCCAGGGCGAAGGCCGGCGGCGAACCCATCTGGAAGGCGGGCGAGTAATCGAGCGTGGCGGCCTGCTCGGCGATCGCGTCGACGATGCGCCGGCGCGCGTGCCCTGCATTGCAGCACCACAGGCCCGCCGTGCCATCAAGGATGGCGCGTCCATCCATGTCCTCGTAGTGCATGCCCTCGGCGCGTACCAGCATGCGCGGCGCGCCCTTGTACTGGCGGTTGGCAGTGAACGGCATCCAGTACGCGTCCAGTGAATCGGGGCGCTGGGTGGCCAGGTCGTGCAGGTCGCTTGCAGGGGTTTTCATGCCGGCTCCATCGGGTCCGATGGTTGTGACTCTAGCGCAGCCGCGTCACGGATCTGTCGGCAGGCATGGCGTGGCGCCACCGGGATGTACACGTCACGGCCCGGTAGCGGCCGCGTCGGTATAACGGCGGACAGTCGATACGCGGAGGACCCCATGACCCACTTCCCCGACCGCAGCCACTGGCAGGCCCTGTCCCGCCGCGTGGCGATTCCCGGCCAAGCGTTCATCGATGGCCGTTACATGGATGCCGCCAGCGGCGCGCGCTTTGATTGCATCAGCCCGATCGACGGGTGCGTACTGGGCGCGGTGGCCGACTGTGATGCGCAGGACGTGGACCGTGCGGTGGCCTCGGCGCGCCGCGCGTTCGAGGCAGGCCACTGGTCGCAGGCCAGCCCTGCCCATCGCAAGCGCGTGCTGCTGGCACTGGCAACGCTGGTGGAGACGCATGCCGATGAACTGGCCCTGCTGGAAACGCTGGACATGGGCAAACCGATCCGCGATGCGCGTCGCATCGACCTGCCTGGTGTGGTGCGCTGCCTGACCTGGACCGCCGAAGCGGTGGACAAGCTGTATGGTGAAATCGCGCCCACCGGGCCGCACGAGCTGGGCCTGGTGACACGCGAGGCCGCAGGCGTGGTGGCGGCCATCGTGCCGTGGAATTTTCCGCTGTTGATGGCCTGCTGGAAGATCGCGCCGGCATTGGCGATGGGCAACTCGGTGGTGCTCAAACCCTCTGAGCGCTCGCCGCTGAGTGCGTTGCGGTTGGCCGCACTGGCGGCCGAAGCGGGTTTGCCCGAGGGCGTGCTGAACGTGCTGCCGGGCCACGGTTCACGCGTGGGTGAGCCGCTGGCCCTGCACATGGACGTGGACGTGCTGGCCTTCACCGGCTCCACCGCGACCGGCGCGAAGCTGCTGGAGTACGCCGGCCGTTCCAACCTCAAGCGGGTCTGGCTGGAATGTGGTGGCAAGAGCCCGCACGTGGTGTTCGCCGATGCGCCGGACCTGGATGCGGCGGCCAAGGGCGTGGCGCAGGGCATCTTCTTCAACCAGGGTGAGGTCTGCACGGCCGGTTCGCGGTTGCTGGTGCAGCGTTCGATCCGCGATGACTTCGTGCACCAGGTGATCGCCTACGGCCAGCGCATGCAGCCCCGCCATCCGCTGGAGGCAGATGCACCGATGGGGGCGCTGGTGGATGCCGCGCACGTGGACAAGGTGCTGGCTGACATCGCCCGGGCCGAAGCCGATGGCGCACGCCTGCTGCTGGGCGGCCAGCGTGCCGAGGTGGACGCGGGCGGTTGCTATGTGCAGCCGACGGTGTTCGATCAGGTGCGGCCGGAGCAGGCGCTGGCCCGCGAGGAAGTGTTCGGCCCGGTGCTGGCCGTGCTTGGCTTCGATGACGAAGCCGAGGCCGTGCGCGTGGCCAACGACAGTCGCTACGGGCTGGCTGCCGGCCTGTGGACGCGGGATCTCGGTCGCGCCCATCGCGTGGCGCGCCAGCTGCGTGCGGGCAGCGTGTGGGTGAACGGCTGGGACGGCGGTGACATGACGGCGCCATTCGGTGGCTACAAGCAGTCCGGCAACGGCCGCGACAAATCGTTGCATGCCTTCGACAAGTACAGCGAGATGAAGGCCACCTGGATCCAGTTGTAGCGCCGCGCCGCGCCGCGCCCGGCTGCCTTTGGTAGACGCCAACCTTGGTTGGCGCCGGGCAGATTCATCCACGCATGGCGTGGATCTACTGTAGAGGCGGCATGGTGGGATTCATCCACGCAGAAAGAATTCGTTGGCGTCGGTGTCGCCTGAAACCATTGCCCCGGGGGGACCGCCAAGCGTGGCAGAATCGGTCGATCCGCCGTTACCCGCCTTGCCGATGTCGACGATCACCGCTGCCGCGCCACCCGTGAATTCTCCCCGCCGTGTCCTGCTGGCCAGCCTGATCGGTACCACCATCGAGTTCTTCGACTTCTACATCTACGCCACCGCCGCGGTGCTGGTGTTCCCGCACCTGTTCTTCCCGGAAAGCAGTGACCAGGCCGCATTGCTGCAGTCGCTGGCGACCTTCGCGGTGGCCTTCATCGCGCGCCCGGTCGGCTCAGCGGTGTTCGGCCACTTCGGTGACCGTATCGGCCGCAAGGCCACACTGGTGGCTGCATTGCTGACCATGGGCCTGTCCACGGTCGCCATCGGCCTGCTGCCGACCCATGCGCAGATCGGCCTGTGGGCGCCGGCGCTGCTGGCCCTGTGCCGCTTCGGCCAGGGTCTGGGCCTGGGAGGCGAGTGGGGTGGGGCGGTGCTGCTGGCCACCGAAAACGCACCGCCGGGCAAACGCGCCTGGTACGGCATGTTCCCGCAGTTGGGTGCACCGATCGGCTTCCTGCTGTCAGCGGGCATCTTCCTGCTGCTCGGTCGCTGCCTGGGCCAGGACGATTTCCTGCAATGGGGCTGGCGCATTCCGTTCGTGGCCAGCGCACTGCTGGTCGGCCTGGGCCTGTGGGTGCGCCTGAACATCCATGAGACGCCGGATTTCAAACGCGCGCTGGAGCGCAAGGCGCCGGTGCGCCTGCCGATGTGGACGGTGCTGCGCGACCATCCGCTGCCGATGCTGCTGGGCACGCTGGGTGCATTCGCCACCTTCGTGCTGTTCTACCTGATGACAGTGTTCAGCCTCGGCCACGGCACCGCCGTGCTGGGATACAGCCGCGAACAGTTCCTGCTGATGCAGATGGTGGCGATGCTGTTCTTCGCCGCCGGCATCCCGCTGTCGGCACGTTACGGCGACCGCTGGGGGACACGCCGCACGATGGCCATCGCCAGTCTGCTGATCATCGGCTTCGGCGTGCTGTTCGCACCGTTGTTCCAGCCCGGCAGCCCGTGGCTGGTGCTGACGTTCCTGTGCCTGGGCCTGTTCCTGATGGGGCTGACCTACGGCCCCTGCGGCACCTTCCTGGCCGAGATCTACCCGGTGGAGGTGCGCTACACCGGCGCCTCGCTGTCGTTCAACCTGGCGGGCATTCTTGGTGCAGCGCCGGCGCCGTACCTGGCGACCTGGCTGGCCGAGCGATACGGGCTGGTCGCGGTCGGCTACTACCTGTGCCTGACCGCGGTGGTCACGTTGTGTGCGCTGCTGGCACTGCAGCGCCGCCAGCACTGATCAGCCGAAGAAGCGCTTGAGCGTGCGGCCCAGCCAGCCGCCGCTCTGGTGTTCGCGGGCAAACTGGTTCAGGTGCTGCTTGACCTGTTCGGCATAGGCCTGGTCGTCGCCGCGGATGTGGTTGAACAGCCAGCGCGAGAGCATGGTGCGCAGCTCGTCACTGATGTCCTCGCCGGCCTGGAAGCGCATGCGGTATTCCGATACCCGCTTGATGAAGACCTCATGCACACGTTTGTGCGCGGCGCAGAACGGATAGCCCGCTTCCTCCATCAGCTCTTCTTCGAATGCGAAGTGCGACATGGTGTAGTCCACCACCTCGTCGATCACTTCGCCTACCGCCGCGCGCTGCAGGCTGGTCTGCGCCACGTGCAGGTGGTTGAGCATCTCGATGATGCGGCGGTGTTGTTGATCGATCACATCGATGCCGATGTTCAGATCGTCCTGCCAGACCAGTAGTGCCATCCCCGGCTCCCCTTCATGCTGATGTCGGGGCCGACTGTAGAGGCGCCGCCCGCAGGCGGCGTTGATCTGGATCAAAGCATGCCGGTCAGGACAGCGCAGCCTCGCGCGGACGCAACGGGCTGGCCACCGTGGTGCAGCTGACCCGGTTGCGGCCGCCGGCCTTGGCCAGGTACAGCTGGCGATCGGCCTCGGAAATCAGCCGGTGCAGGGCATCGCGCTGCGGCCGCAGGCAGCACAGGCCGATGCTGACCGTCATGCGCAGGGTGGCGCTGCCGATGTCCACTTCCAGCGCGGCGATGCGCTGGCGCAGCTCCTCGAAATAGAGCAGCGCTTCGTCCTGTTCCATGTCCGGCACCAGCAGGCAGAATTCCTCGCCGCCGAAGCGCGCGATCAGGTCCTGGCTGCGCGCGTGGTCGCCGACGGCACGGGCTACCGCACGCAGCGCATCGTCACCGGCTTCGTGGCCGTGGGTGTCGTTGATGTGTTTGAAATGGTCGATGTCGATCATCGCCACCGCCACGCACTGGCCATGCAGCTGCAGTTGCGGCAGCTGGCGCTGGCTCTGTTCCAGGAAGCAGCGGCGGTTGGGCAGGCCGGTGAGGAAATCGCGGGTGGCCAGGTCCTGCAGCGTGCCGATCAGCTCCAGCTGGTCGACGTTCTGCGACACACGGCAGAAGAACTCTTCGCGCGAGAAGGGCTTGCGCAGGAAGTCATTGGCGCCGTTCTTCAGGAAACGCGGGATCAGCGACGCATCGGTATTGCCGGAAATGCCGATCACCGCCACCTTGTCGCGCGAACGCAGGGTGCGCAGGCGACGGGTGAACTCCACGCCCTGCATGCCCGGCATTTCCTGGTCGACCACGGCCAGGCGGATCGCCGGGTGGGCCTCGATCGCCGCCAGGCCTTCGTTGCCATCGGCCGCTTCGTAGACCTCGTGACCGTACATGCGCAGCAGGGCGGCGGCATAGCCACGCGCGGACGGCGAGTCGTCCACCACCAGCGCGGCGATGCGCCGGTTGCGCTCCAGGCGCTGCACCAGCCAGACCAGATAGTCGATGCTGCCCGGGGTGTTCTTCAGTACGTAGTCGATGATCTGCTGCTGCAGCACGCGCTTGCGCAGGTCCTCGTCATACACACCGCTGACCACCACGGTGGGCAGGTTGCGCTTGAGGAAGAACTCGACCACCGCGTCGCGGTCACCATCGGCCAGCACCAGCCCGGTCAGGACCAGGAACCAGCCGTCCTCGGTGCTGAGCAGCCGGTCGGCCTCGGCCAGCGAGCTGGCCACCACCACCGGCAGCTCCAGGCGTTGTTCGATTGCCTCGCGCAGCATGCCGGTGAACGCGCGCGAGTTTTCCACCAGCAGGATCCGCTGAGGCAGGGGATCGGTCAGGTCGCCATCCAGAGCGGCCTGCGACAGGACGGGCATGATGCGGTGGCTCATGTGGGAAAGTCTTGGCACGGATAGCGGCGGTTTCGGGCGTAACTTTAGGACGAAAACGTCCATGCCCGTCGCTTGGCCAATTGATTGGACAGGAAGCGGTTAGTATCTGCTGGAGGTTCCCGACGTTAACTTCGACCTGGAGGTCATTGTGCGATTTTCATGTTTTGGTGCGGCTACTGGATTTCTGATGCTTGCCGCGGCCCCGGCAATCGCGGGCGGTCCGTCGGATTTCCATGGAAAGCCGTTGGCTACGGCTGGATTGGGGCAGGCCAGTCCGGCCGCGATCAATCTCAGCCAGGACCCCAGCTGGCAGCTGTATGGATTCCAGCGTGACGGCATCACCTATCTGCAGGTGAATGACCTGCTCGGAAATGTGCAGCTGATCATCGGCAATGCAGGAGGCACCTACTGGGTGCTGCCGGCAGGCAACAACGCAGCCCGGGTTTCGCTGCCCCAGCAGCAGATCCAGATTCCGGCAGGTGCCAGTCGCTCGCAGATCTACAGCGGCAGTGATTTCTCGCTGGTGCGCTATCGCAGTGGCGGCGACGTCATCTGGTCGGTTGAAACACCGTAAAGACGGTGAAGTACGCAGCGGCGTCGGGATCTCCCACGCCGCTGCGTTTGCCGCGATGGATGTGGCCGAAGCGCGATATGCGGCAAGGGAGGCCCTCGGCGGATACCGGCCGTCAGGTCTGGGTCTGCGAGTTTCCCTGCCCGAAGGCCGTCACGTGATCCATTGGGTTGAACGACGCCAGGCCGAGGGCAGCGGAATCACCCGTTTCCACCATCGCCATCCGTATCCGGTTCCGATGGCACTGCACCGTTCCGCCATAGGCAATCGTCCGGCCAGCCAAGCGCTCCACTGTGGCGGTGACGGTGGACGGTGCCAGGCTGCGATATGAATCCAGCAGTGCGACCGTCATCAGGATGCCGCGGCGTCCGCCTGCCTGGCCGCAACGCACGCGGATGCGGATCTGGCCTGATTCACTGTTGATCAACAGCGAAACGGCATCGGTGAGGGCGCGATAGGCGGCCAGCTGCAGGCCGACACTGAGCTGACAGGGATCGCCGAGCAGGCGAGGGCGCATCACCCGATGGCTCAGGTCCCAGGTTTCACGTACGCCGCCGGCCTGGAGGGCGACATAGAGCCCAAGATGTTCCAGCGCAGCGGGGTAGACCATGCTGGTCTGTTCCCGGAACTGTCGCGAATGGACCGAAGCCATGTGCAGGAGACTGTTCGCTATCGTGGGATGGCCCTGAGCATTGAGCCAGTTCACCACCTCGCTGAGCGAGGTGTCGATGCCGTCCCCCAGTTTCCTCAGGTGCCGGGCGCGCTCGCGGAGATCAAGCTCGCTTGCCACCAGTGAATTACGCGCATGCTTGAGCGCATCTTTTTCACCCACTTCGCCCAGTCTCGAACGGTGGTAGTAGTGGGTGATGCGCGAGCCCAGCACCAGCAGCGCAGCGCCGGTGACCGCCATGATCTGCTGGGTTGCGAAGGCGGCTGGATCGAACGCACCCGTGTAGGGGCTGGGCGTGGTCAGGCCAATGATCAGGTTGAGCGAGGGCACGCCGATCGCCGCACCTCGCCAGCCGTACAGGCAGGTAAGCACGACGACCGGCAGCGCCATCAGCAGCTGCATCGACGTCTTGGCGTTGACTTCGTCCAGGGGCAGCTGTGCGGCATACAGGCCAATCATCGCCATCAGCGTCAGAGCAGCGAGTGCAGGCGGGGCGAAACCCGACGTCCATCGGGCGTTGCTGGTCCGTCGTGTCCACAATAATGCGAGTGGCGCAAGGGTCAGAATGCCGATGAAGTCGCCGACGACCAAGCGCGCGATGCTGGCAAGTACCGGCATCTCCGGTGGTGTCGGCCACAGAAGGTGTGCCAGCACCAGATTGAGCGCCGTGACCACCAGCGCCGACGCCGCCGCGACTGAAATCAGCCACGCGTTCTTCGTGTTCAGCATCATCTTCCGGTGCAGATGCACGATCAGCATCACGGCAGGCATCAGCAGTGCCGAACCCAGCACGATCCAGGCCAGCCCATACTTCTCGATCATTGGCACGCGCATCTGCGCAAAGTAGGCATATTCGCCCAGCAGCAGATATGGCCACCAGCGAGGGGGGAACAACAACACTGCAGCGACGCGGACGCCGGCAGGCAGATAGAACTGGTCGAGCGACAACTGGCGCGACGCCCAGCATGCGACGGCGTACAGCAGCGCAAGGACCAGCCCCGCCGGGCGGATACGCAACTTCAACTGCAGGCCTTCATTCCACCAGTTCAATCGCACTACCCCTTCACAGTACGTTCCCTGTCAGCATCCATTCGCCGCGGGACCCGGTTCTTACCGACGGTATCGACACACGTTCGATTATGCAATCGCCTCAGTGGTCTGCCCGACAAGTGGGAAAGTCATCACATGATTACCTGCGGCGACGAGTTTCACAGTTTTCGGGGGGCGGTAGATTCAGCTCGCTTCCCGATGACTCACCACAGCGCATCCCGCAGTTTGTACCAGGACATGGCCGCTACCAGCAGCGGCATGCGCAGCAGGCGTCCGCCGGGGAAGGGCGCATGCTGCAGGCGCTGGAACACGTCCAGACGCTCGCTCTGGCCCGCAATCGCGGCGGCGATGACCTCGCCGGCCAGCCCGGCCGCTGCCACACCGTGGCCGGAGAAGCCCTGCGCGAAGTACAGATTTCCATCCAGCCTGCCCCAGTGCGGGGCGCGGTTGCGGGTGATATCCACGTAACCGCCCCAGACCTGCTGCAGCGGAATGTCGGCCAACTGCGGGAACACCTGGTGCATGCGCCGCTGCATCACCCGGTGCAGGCCGGGCGGGGGCAGCGCGGAATAGCTGGCACGGCCGCCGAACAACAGGCGGTGGTCATGGCTGAGGCGGAAATAGTCCAGCGCCCAGGCGGTATCGGAGACCGCCATGTTGTTGCCGATCAGGGCCTGTGCGCGCTCGGCACCCAGCGGCGCGCTGGCGCCGATATACGTTCCGACCGGCATGATGCGGCGTTCCAGCTCAGGCACCAGCCCCTGCAGCAGGGCGTTGCCGGCCACCACCAGCTGCGGCGCGCGCACGCTGCCGTGGTCGGTATGCAGCACCGCGTGTGCACCACGTTGAATGCGCGTTACCGGCGACTGTTCGTGGATGACCACGCCGGCCGCGCGCGCGGCATCGGCCAGCCCACGGGCGTAGGCCAGCGGATGCAGGTGCGCGCTGAGCGGGTCGAACATCGCCGCGCGGTAGCGCGGGCTGTCCAGCTGCATGCGCAGGGTATCGCGCGGCCACCACTGCATCGGGTAGTCGTAGTGCTGCTGCAGATGCTCGCAGTTGGCGCGCAGGTCCTGCTCGTGGCGTGCGCGGATGGCGACGCTGGCGTGGCCCTGCACCCAATGGCAATCGATGCCATGCCGGTCGATGCGCGCGCGCATCGCCTGTACCGCGTCACGCGACCAGTCGAACAGGTGGCGTGCATCGTCCCGGCCGAGCTGGCGTTCCAGCTCGTCCACTTCACACCCGTAGCCCACCAGCGCCTGGCCACCATTGCGGCCAGAGGCTCCCCAGCCGATCCGTTGTGCCTCCAGCAGCACCACCCGCTGGCCGCGCAGGGCCAGTTCCAGTGCGGCGGTGAGGCCGGTATAGCCGGCGCCCAGTACCGCTACATCGGCCTGCAGCTCACCGCGCAGTGGCGGCAACGCGGGCGTTTCGGGCAGGCTGCTGGCGTACCAGCTGGGCGGGAAGGCGGCGCTCACCGGCGGCCTCGCAGAAGCGGGAAAGGGCGTCGGAGCGGGGGAGGACGGTCGGGCTTCACGCCGATAGTTTGGCCCAAGCGGAGCGCCCGTGGTGTGAGGGCAGCGGCTTGCCGTTGCCAGTGCCGGGCGGGTAACGTGATTGCACGCCAAGGAGTCTTCCCATGCGCCGCCTGCCCTGGGTGGGCCTGCCCACCGACAGCACCGTGCTCGGCCATCATCGTTTCGCGGTGGCCGGGGAAAAATATGTGCGTGCCTTGGTTGACGCTGCGCAGGCAACGCCACTGGTGCTGCCGAGCCTGCAGCCGCCGCTGCCGGCACGCGACTGGTTGCAGGGCCTGGACGGCCTGCTGCTGACCGGCGCGGTCAGCAACATCGAGCCGCAGCATTACGAAGGGGGCCGCACCTGGGAGGGCAACCTGCACGACACGGCCCGCGATGCCACGGCGTTCGCCCTGCTGCACGAGGCGCTGGCGATGGATCTGCCGGTGCTGGCGATCTGCCGCGGCTTCCAGGAATTGAATGTGGCGCTCGGCGGCACGCTTCATCCGCAGGTGCATGCGGTGCCTGGCCTGACCGATCATCGTGAAGACCCGCAGGCGCCGGTGCAGGTCCAATATGGGCCCGCTCATGCGATCACCCTGGCCGATGGTGGTTGGCTGGCACAGTGGTCTGCCGGCGATCGGGTACAGGTCAATTCGGTGCACGGGCAGGGCATTGCGAGGTTGGCCGAAGGCCTGCAGATCGAGGCCCGGGCCGATGATGGCCTGGTCGAAGCGGCACGCAGCCAGCGCCATCGATTCGTGCTCGGCGTACAGTGGCACCCGGAGTGGCGGGTCATGCAGACGCCGTTCTATCACGCTATTTTCCGTGCGTTCGGCCAAGCTTGCCGGCAGCACCAACAGAATCGACTGGAATCCCCATGAGTTCGCGAACGCGCCCGCGCAAGACGGCTACGCCCACGCCACCGCAGGAAAGCAGCCTGCTGCGCTGGCTGAAGGAGCGGCGCATCACCGAGGTCGAATGCCTGGTTCCGGACATCACCGGCAATGCGCGTGGCAAGATCATCCCCGCCGACAAGTTCTCGCACGATTACGGCACACGCTTGCCGGAGGGCATCTTCGCGACCACGGTCACCGGCGAATTCCCGGACGACTACTACGACCTGACTTCGCCGTCGGACTCGGACATGATCCTGCGCCCCGACCCGGACACCGTGCGCATGGTGCCGTGGGCAACCGATCCGACCGCGCAGGTCATCCACGACTGCTACACCAAGAACGGCGAGCCGCACGAACTGGCCCCGCGCAACGTGCTGCGCCGGGTGCTGGATGCCTACACCGAGCTCGGCCTGCGACCGGTGGTTGCGCCCGAGCTGGAGTTCTTCCTGGTGCAGAAGAACACCGATCCGGATTTCCCGCTGCTGCCCCCGGCTGGCCGCTCGGGGCGCCCGGAAACGGCGCGGCAGTCGTACTCGATCGACGCGGTCAACGAGTTCGACCCGATCCTCGATCTGATGTACGACTACTGCGATGCGATGAAGCTGGACGTGGACACGCTGATCCACGAATCCGGCGCAGCGCAGCTGGAGGTCAACTTCACCCACGCCAATGCGATGGATCTGGCCGATCAGGTGTTCCTGTTCAAGCGCACCATGCGCGAGTCGGCGATGCGCCACGGGGTGTATGCCACCTTCCTGGCCAAGCCGATGGAGAACGAGCCGGGTAGTGCGATGCACATCCACCAGAGCCTGCTGCGGATCAGTGATGGCCAGAACGTGTTCACCGGCGAGCACGGCGGTGAGGATTTCAGCCCGCTGTTCGCCCACTACCTGGCCGGCCTGCAGAAGTATGTGCCGATGGCCATGGCGTTCTTCGCGCCGAACGTGAATTCCTACCGGCGCCTGGTGTTCGGCGAAGTCTCGCCGAGCAACGTGCACTGGGGCTTCGACAATCGCACCTGTGGCCTGCGGGTACCGCTGGATACGCCGGAAAACATGCGGGTGGAAAGCCGCTTCGCCGGTTCCGATGCCAACCCTTACCTGGCGATGGCCGCAACCCTGGCCTGTGGCCTGCTCGGCATCCGCGAGCGCCTCGCGCCGGATGCACCGGTGACCGGCAGCGCCAAGGAGCTGGGCTACGACCTGCCGCGTTCGCTGGGTGAAGCGCTGGACGGGCTGGAGCAGTGCAGCGAGCTGCAGGCATTGCTGGGCGAGCGCTTCTGCCGCGCCTACATCTCGGTCAAGCGCAAGGAATACGAGACCTTCTTCCGTGTGATCAGTTCGTGGGAGCGCGAGTTCCTGCTGCTGAACGTGTGAAGGCCGCGAATAGAAAAATCCGTCGCCGGGGGGTAGGCTGGCACCCGTCGCCGGCCCGGCCGGCCCCCCTTTCCGCATTCTGGAGCACCCGATGAAGCTGCGTATCCTCACGCTCGGCCTGGCCTCCGCCATGCTTTCCGCCTGTGGCGGCGGCAACGGCGGCGGACAGGACAGCAAGGTCCTGAACGTCTACAACTACAGCGACTACATCGCCGAAGACACCATCCCGAACTTCGAGAAGCAGAGCGGGATCAAGGTCACCTACGATGTGTTCGACAGTGACGAGATGGTCGAGACCAAGCTGCTGGCCGGCAACAGCGGCTACGACGTGGTGGTGCCGACGCTGAACTTCTTCGGCCGGCAGATCCAGGCCGGTGTGTTCCTGCCGCTGGACAAGTCGAAGATCCCGAACCTGGCCAACCTCGACCCGGCGGTGATGAAGCGCATCGCCACCCAGGATCCGGGCAACCAGTACGGCGTGCCGTACATGATCGGCACTACCGGCATCGGCTACAACGTGGACATGCTGAAGGAGCGTTTCGGTGGCAGCGCCGACATCGCCAACAGCTGGGACCTGGTGTTCAAGCCGGAAAACATCAGCAAGATGAAGGACTGCGGCGTGACCATCCTGGACACGCCGGCGGACATGATTCCGATCGCGCTGCACTACCTCGGCCTGGATCCGCACAGCGGCGATCCGGCCGACCTGCAGAAGGCGGCCGACCTGCTGAAGTCGATCCGTCCGTACGTGCAGAACTTCCACTCCTCGCAGTACGTTGGCTCGCTGGCCAACGGCGGCACCTGCCTGGTGGTGGGCTGGTCGGGTGACATCATCCAGGCCCGCGACCGTGCGGCCGAAGCCAGCAATGGCGTGCACGTGGCCTATTCGATTCCCAAGGAAGGCGCGCCGCAGTGGTTCGACATGCTGGCCATCCCGAAGGATGCCAAGCATCCGGAAGCGGCCTACGCGTTCATCAACTACCTGCTGGAACCGAAGGTGGCCGCGGCCAACACCAACTTCATCCACTACGGCAATCCGGTACCGACCGCGACCCCGCTGGTGGACGAGGCGATCCGCACCGACCCGACCATCTACCCGCCGGCCGACGTGGCCGAGAAGATGTTCACCTATTCGATCAACACGCCGGAGACCGACAAGCTCTACACCCGGCTGTGGACCGAGGTGAAGACCGGCAGGTAAGGGCCGGCTGGCAGGTGGGTGCCGACCGTTGGTCGGCACGCTTTCCCGGCAGGGCCGACCAACGGTCGGCACCCACCAGATCTGCAGATCCCCCCGGCCCGGTGGGTGCCGCCCGTCGGCCGGCACGCACTTGCGGCCCCCGGCCGTTAGAATGGCGGCCGCTGTCCACCGCCCGCTCCCGGAGCCCCCATGCCCGTTGAAGCCCAGCCGGAAGCCGCCGTCGTCGAAGCGACCGGTGTGCCCGGCTATCTCTCCATTCGTGATCTGCGCAAGGAATTCGATGGCTTCGTCGCCGTCGATGACGTCAACCTGGATGTCCGCAAGGGCGAGATATTCGCCCTGCTGGGCGGCTCGGGCAGCGGCAAATCGACCCTGCTGCGCTGCCTCGGTGGCTTCGAGACGCCCACCAAGGGCAGCATCACCGTCGATGGCCAGCGGATGGATGCACTGCCGCCGTACCAGCGGCCGGTCAACATGATGTTCCAGTCCTACGCCCTGTTCCCGCATATGACCGTGGAGCAGAACATCGCCTTCGGCCTGAAGCAGGACGGGCTCGACCGCGAGGCCATCGGCAAGCGGGTGGGCGAGATGCTCGACCTGGTGCAGATGGGCCACCTGGGCAAGCGCAAGCCGCACCAGTTGTCCGGCGGCCAGCAGCAGCGCGTGGCGCTGGCGCGGTCGCTGGCCAAGGGGCCCAAGCTGTTGCTGCTGGACGAACCGATGGGCGCGCTGGACAAGAAGCTGCGCTCGCAGATGCAGCTGGAGCTGGTCAGCATCATCGAATCCTCGGGCGTGACCTGCGTGATGGTCACCCACGACCAGGAAGAGGCGATGACCATGGCCACGCGCATCGCGGTGATGGACGCCGGCTGGATCCAGCAGGTCGGCAAGCCCGACGAGGTCTACGAGCAGCCGGCCAACCGCTTCGTCGCCGAGTTCATCGGTTCGGTGAACCTGTTCGACGGCGTGATCGACGAGGACCTGCCCGAATACGTGACCGTGCGCTCGCCGCTGTTCCCGGCGCCGGTCTACATCGCCCACGGCATCACCTGTTATGAAGGGCAGCCGGTCGCGTTCGCGCTGCGCCCGGAGAAGGTGATGATCGGCAAGGACGAGCCGGAAGGGCACACCAACAAGGCGCAGGGCGTGATCGAGGACATCGCCTACTTCGGCAGCCATTCGGTCTACCACGTGCGCCTGCCCAGTGGTGCCAAGGTGCTGGCCAACTTCGCCAACTCGCAGCGCTGGGCCAGCGATGGCCTGACCTGGGGCGACGAGGTGTGGGTGCACTGGCGTGACAACGACGGCGTGGTGCTGACCTCATGAGCACGGCGGGCCTGAAGCGCTGGCTGCCGGGCACGCGTGCCACGGTCATCGGCATTCCGTACCTGTGGCTGCTGCTGTTCTTCGCCGTGCCGTTCCTGATCGTGCTGATGATCAGTTTCTCGCACAGCCGGGTCGGCTCGCCGCCGTATACCTGGTTGCTGCAGTACGTCGATGGCGGCCTTTCACTGAAGCTCAACCTCGAGAACTACCTGGCGCTGTTCCGCGATTCGATCTACGCGCAGGCGTTCCTGAGCTCGATCAAGATCGCCGCGATCTCGACCTTCCTCACCCTGCTGATCGGCTATCCGATGGCCTATGCCATCGCCCGCCTGTCGCCGGCCGCGCGCAACGTGGCGATGATGCTGGTGGTGCTGCCGTCGTGGACTTCGTTCCTGATCCGCGTCTATGCCTGGAAGGCGATCCTGGACCGCAACGGCCTGCTCGACCAGTTCCTGCAGTACACCGGCCTGCAGACGCTGATGACCAACATGGGCCTGCCCAAGCTGCAGCTGATCGATACCCCGACCGCCGCCTATATCGGCATCGTGTACTGCTATCTGCCGTTCATGGTGCTGCCGCTGTACGCCAACCTGGTCAAGCATGACCACCGCCTGCTGGAAGCGGCCTACGATCTCGGTGCCAAGCCGTGGCAGGCGTTCCTGCGCATCACCCTGCCGCTGTCGAAGGCGGGCATCATCGCCGGCTGCATGCTGGTGATGATTCCGGCGATCGGCGAGTTCGTGATCCCGGAAATGCTCGGTGGCTCGGAAACGCTGATGGTCGGTCGCCAGCTGTGGAACGAGTTCTTCAACAACCGCAACTGGCCGGGCGCCTCAGCGATGGCAGTGGCGATGATCCTGTTGCTGCTGGTGCCGATCCTGCTGTTCAACCGATCCCAGCAGCGACTGCTGGAAGGGAAGCAGGCATGAGCCCGCGTTCTGCCAAAGGCCTGGGGCTGGGCGTGCTGCTGCTCGGCTTCGCCTTCCTGTACCTGCCGATCCTGCTGCTGATGTTCTATTCGTTCAACAGCTCGCGGTTGGCCATGGTCTGGGCCGGGTTCTCCACCCGCGCTTACAGCGATCTGTTTGCCGACCGCGCGCTGATGGATGCGATGTGGACCAGCCTGGTGGTCGCGTTCTGGACCGCCTGTACCGCCACCGTGCTCGGCACGCTGGCGGCGATGGTGATGACCCGCTTCAAGCGCTTCCGCGGCAAGCCGTTTTTCGGTGCGCTGGTGACCGCGCCGCTGGTGATGCCGGACGTGATCCTCGGCTTCTCGCTGATGGCACTGCTGGCCTCGATGGGCGCGATTCCGGGTTTCCCGGCGCGTGGCCTTGCCACCATCTGGATCGCCCACGTCACCTTCACCCTGTGCTTCGTCACCGTGGTGGTGTCCTCGCGCCTGCAGGAGATGGACCTGTCGCTGGAAGAGGCGGCGATGGACCTGGGCGCGAGCCGGCTGACCGTGTTCGGCCGCATCACCCTGCCGATCATCGCGCCGGCGCTGGTGGCCGGCTGGCTGCTCGCCTTCACCTTGTCGCTGGATGACGTAGTGGTGGCCAGCTTCGTCGCCACGCCGGGCTCGACCACGCTGCCGATGAAGGTGTTCGCCTCGGTGCGCATGGGCATCAGCCCGAAGATCAATGCGCTGGCCACGCTGCTGGTGTCGGCGGTGTCGATTGCCGCGGTGATCGGCTGGTACATCAACGCGCGTGCCGAGAAGCGACGCCAGCGCGATCTGCAGCTGGCACGCCAGGACAACGGCTGAGCCAGCAACATCCGGCTCACGGCGGCCGGCGCACAATGGGGGTCTACCTGATGGAGACCCCCCAATGACCGTCGAGATCATCAACCCGGCCACCGGCCAGGTGACCTACCGCCATGAGCTGATGGACGCCGCTGCCATCGAGCGGCGCCTGCAGGCGGCAGCCGATGCATTCCCGCGCTGGGCCGAGCGCTCGCTGCAGGAACGTGGGGCGATCCTCAAGCAGATCGCTGGCCAGCTGCGTGCGCGCCGCGACGACCTGCAGCAGGCCATGACCAGCGAAATGGGCAAGCTGAAGGCCGAAGCCCTGGCCGAGGTGGAAAAGTGCGCGAGCACCTGTGAGTTCTATGCCGACCACGCTGCCGACTACCTGAAGCCGCAACTGATCGATACCGAGGCACAGCGCAGCTACGTGCGCTATGAGCCGATCGGCTGCGTGTTCGCGGTGATGCCGTGGAATTTCCCGATCTGGCAGGTGTTCCGCTTCCTTGCTCCGGCGTTCATGGCCGGCAACGTGGCGCTGCTCAAGCACGCCAGCAACGTGCCGCAGTGCGCCGAACTGATCCTGGCCGTATGCCGCGATGGTGGCCTGCCTGACGGCGTGTTCGACGTGCTGCACATCGACAACGACCAGGCCGCCGAGGTGCTGCGCGATGCACGGGTGAAAGCCGTGACCCTGACCGGCAGCGAGCGGGCAGGGCGCTCGATCGCATCCAACGCTGGCAGCCAGTTGAAGAAGTCGGTGATGGAGCTGGGCGGCAGCGACGCCTTCGTGGTGCTCGATGATGCCGACCTGGACAAGGCGGTGGCCGCCGCGGTGAAGTCGCGCTTCGACAACAGTGGCCAGACCTGCATTGCCGCCAAGCGGTTCATCGTGGTGGACGCGGTGGCCGATGAATTCACCCGGCGCTTCGTCGAGGCCGCAGGCGAGCGCCAGTACGGCGACCCGAACGAGCGCGACACCACGCTGGCGCCGATGGCCCGTGCCGACCTGCGCGACGAACTGCACAAGCAGGTGCAGGCCAGCGTCGCCAAAGGTGCGCGCGTGCTGATCGGCGGCGAACCGATCGCCGGTTCGCATGCGGGCTACCCGGCCAGCGTGCTCGACCAGGTGGGGCCGGGCATGCCGGCCTATGACGAAGAACTGTTCGGGCCGGTCGCCGCCGTGATCCGGGTCAAGGATGAAGCCGAGGCACTGCGTGTGGCCAACGACACCCGCTTCGGCCTCGGCGGCAGCGTGTGGACGCGTGACCCGGTGCGCGGTGAGTCCTTCGCCCAGCGCATGGAATGCGGCGCGGCGTTCGTCAACGCCATCGTCAAGAGCGACGCGCGGTTGCCGTTCGGTGGCAGCAAGGAATCAGGTTTCGGCCGCGAGCTGGCCGACCACGGCATCCATGAGTTCATGAACATCAAGACCATCTACGTGGCTTGATGGATCGTCCAATGCGCCACGACCAACGGTCGTGGCCTACCGGTCTGGTGGGTATCGACCGTTGGTCGATACGCCTTTACTACAACCACTTCACCCGCTTGAACAGCCGGTACAGGCCGACGCAGATGCCACCGACGCCGACGATCATCAGCGGGTAGGCCCACGGCTGGTTCAGTTCCGGCATGTGGCTGAAATTCATGCCATACCAGCTGGTGATCAACGTCGGCGCGGCCAGCAGCGCGGCCCATGCACCCAGTCGCTTCACCGTCTCGCCCTGGGCCAGCGTCACCAGTGACAGGTTCACGCTCAAGGCCGTGCCCAGCATCTCGCGCAGGGTGTCGATCACATCGCTGATGCGTACCGCATGGTCGTGCACGTCGCGGATATACAGCTTCACTTCGTCCGGGAACAGTTCGCCCTGGTAGCGGCGCAGCTGCGCCAGTACATCCTGCAGTGGCGCCACTGCCATCCGCATCTTGTTCAACTCGCGCTTGAGCTCATACAGGCGCACAACGGTGCTGCGCTTGTAGCTGTCGGCGAAGATGTCCTTCTCCAGCAGTTCCAGGGTGTCGCGGAAACGGTTGGTGATGGGCAGGTAGTTGTCCACCACGAAGTCGGCCACGGCGTACAGGCAGTACGACGGCCCCATCTTCAGCAGTTGTGGTTCGCGCTCGACGCGTGCGCGCACCGGCGCGTACGACAGCGAGGCGCCATGGCGCACGGTCACCAGGAACCGTGGGCCGAGGAAGGCATGGGTTTCGCCGTACTGGATGCGCTCGTCGACCATCTGCGCGGTGGTCACCACCACGAACAACGAGTTGCCGTAGGCCTCCACCTTGGGGCGCTGGTGCGCGTTGCGTGCATCCTCGACCGCCAGGTCGTGCAGGCAGAATTCTTCCTGCAGCTTCAGCAGTACGTCTTCGTTCGGGTCGTACAGGCCGACCCAGACGAAACCGTTGTTACTGGCGATGACATCGCTGATGGCATCCAGGCTGATGTCGTGGCGTTTGCCGTCGTCATCGTAGTGGACGCAGTTGATGACGCAGGTGGGATTGGCTGCGGCGGAGGCGGCAGCAGGGGCGGGCAATGAGGCGGGCAATGACATGCCCGCCATCGTGCGTCAGTGCTGCGTTTCCGACAAGTGAGGACGGCGCCCCAGCACCCAGGCCAATGCAGCGTGGACCGGCAGCAGCAGCACGATCCACTGCACGTTGTACTGCGCCTGCAGGCTCAGCCAGTGCAGCACCAGCGCGGCCACGGCCTGCACCGCCACCAGCCACAGCACGATCCTGAACATGCGACCGGGCACGCGCCGCCGCAGCAGGCTGATCGCCCCCGGCAACAACAGCAGGCACAGCGGCGAGAGCAGCAGCAGGTTGCGGTTGGCCCAGGCGGCGTAGTGCGTGCTGAAGCCCCACAGGAACACCAGCAGGCCACCGGCGATCGTGCACAGCAGCCACAGCGGCAAGGCCAAGCCGGCCAGCAGGCGCGGACGGTTGCGCAGCGCCAGCACGCCCGCCGCGATCACCAGGCCACACAGCAGCCACGGCCACCAGCGGCGCGCGAACTCCTTCGGCTCAGGGTCGATGCGGTGCGGCAGCAGTTCCTGCTCGGACTGCACCAGCGGGCGGCCGTCACTATTGCGGGCTTGGCGCAGGGCATCGGCCAGGCGCATCGGCACGAACGCTTCCTGCCAGCGCGACAGCGGCTGGTCGGCAAACGGGCCCAGGCCGATATCGAAGCCCAGCCACATCCACGGGGCCGGGGACGCCAGGCGCACCGACTCGCTGCGATAGGTGTTGCCGCGCGAACGGCCGGACAGCTGCGAGTGCAGCCCGCCCCCCAACGCCTTGTCGAGGGTGTCGCGCACCATCGTCGCGCAGTTGGCGGTGTAGTAATCGTAGTGGTAGCGCGCGTTTTCCGGCTTGGCCCGTTCGGCCAGGTCGGCGGCCAGCGAGCGTGCCTGGTCCGGGGTGATATCCAGCCACTGTACGCTGGCACCGCGGCCGGTCTCGTCGTAGTACGACAGGTCCTGCTGCAGCGGCAGGGCCACCAGGTAATACATCATGTCGCCGCGCACGAAGCGGCCGATGAAATCCTGTTCGGACGGATCGAAGTAGCCGAAGTTGTACGAGATCGCCTCGCCGCTCACCGGGTCCAGCACGACGATGGCATCGTGGCCGAAGCGCTCGAAGAACACGGTGCCCGGCTGCATGGTGACCACGCCGACACGCGGGGCAGGGGCATCGCTGGCCGTCGAAACGGTCGGCGCCGCCGCCTGCGCGAATGCAGCCGGTGCCAGGGTCGTGGCCAGCACGCACAACGCCAGCCACAGAGTCAGGATCAGGCTACGGTGCTTCAAGCGTCGTCCTGCGCGTCCGGTGCCAGCACCGTTACATGGAAAGCCTGGACCCGGCGCGCATCGGCGCGGGCCACACGGAACATGAAGCGGTCCAACGCCAGTTCATCGCCGACTTCCGGCAGATGGCCGACGGCTTCGGTCACCAGGCCGCCGATGGTGTCGTAGTCTTCATCGGAGAAGATGGCACCGAAGCGCTCGTTGAAATCACCGATCGGCGTGAGCGCATCCACCACGTACTGGCCATCGGCCTGGATGGCGATCTGCGCCGAGAAATCCTCGGCCTCGTCGTGCTCGTCGTCGATGTCGCCGACGATCTGCTCCAGCACGTCTTCGATGGTGACCAGGCCGGCGACGCCGCCGTACTCGTCCACCACGATCGCCATGTGGTTGCGCGACAGGCGGAACTCCTTCAACAGCACGTTGAGCTTCTTCGCTTCCGGAATCAGCACCGCCGGGCGCAGCAGTTCACGTACGTTGCCCGGACCATTGTCGGCAACCACGCCGCGCAGCAGGTCCTTGGCCAGCAGCACGCCGAGGATGTCGTCCTTGTTCTCGCCATGCACCGGGAAGCGCGAATGGCCGGACTCGACCACCTGCTTCATCAGCTCCAGGAAGGGCGCCTCCACCGGCAGCGAGACCATCTGCGAACGCGAGATCATCACGTCGCCCACGGTCAGCTCGGCTACCGAAATGGCACCTTCCATCATCTTCAGGGTATCGGCGGCGATCAACCCTTCTTCCTGCGCGGTGTGCAGGACAGCGACCAGCTCGTCGCGGGTGTGGGGTTCGCCGGAAAAAGCGGACGTCAGGCGTTCAAGCCAGCCGCGCTTCTTTTCACTGTGCTCCACGGAGGAGCTACTACTGTCGTCTTCTGACATCTCTGGAAAAAAGGCACCCGGCAGGCCGGGCGATGGCTCCAGTCTAGCAGGATGTGGGGGCCTGTCAGTGACCCTCGCCAGCCGGGGCGGCGGCGGCCGGGCCCTCGCCCTCGGCCGGCAGGTCCAGACTGTAGGTGCAGCCGGCCAGGGTCTTGCCCGGGTGGCTGGCGACGGTGGATACGCTGAGGATGATCGACTCGATCTGTGCCTCGCCGGACTTCGGGTCAGTCACATCGCGGCTGACCAGCTCGCGCCCGGCCATGAACTTGCCGTCCTGGTCGTAGCCGGTCTCCAGGGCCAACTGCGTGGCCAGCGGCCGCGGGTCGGACTGGTCGAGCACGGCCATGATGCTGGCGCCGGCCACGGCCACGCGCTCGGTCTGCTGGCCGAACACGGTGATCGGGCTGGCCAGCCGGTACTCGCTCATGAACTGGTTGCCCTGCGGCAGCGGCTGCAGGCCGTGGGCCACCGCCTTCAGCGGATCGGCCAGCAGGGGTGCCAGCGCGGCATGCTCGGGCACGCCCTGGCGGCACTCGATCAGTGCAGGCAGGTCCAGCGGCGCGGCGGAAGCGGTGGCGGCAAGCAGGAGCGGCAGGAGCAGGAAGGTACGCAGCAGCACAAGCGAGGTTCCGTGGTAGAGCCGAGCCCGTGCTCGGCTGCTTTTGGGTCGGGTCTGCGGGGCGCAGGGCGTACCACGGCCGAGCATGGGCTCGGTCACGCAGCGCCTGGCCAGGTGTCAGCGCTCGCCGGCGTAGGGATCGTCGATGCCGAGCTCGGCCAGGATCTCGCGCTCCAGCTGTTCCATCGCCTCGGCTTCCTTGTCGTCCTCGTGGTCCCAGCCGAGCAGGTGCAGCACGCCGTGCACGGTCAGGTGCGCGTAGTGGGCATTGAGCGCCTTGCTCTGCTCGTCGGCTTCACGGGCCACTACCGGCGCGCAGATCACCAGGTCGCCCAGCAGCGGGAACTTGACGCCCTTGGGCAGGCCCTCCGGCACGTCCGCCGGGAAGCTGAGCACGTTGGTAGCGTAGTCCTTGCCCCGGTAATGCCGGTTCAGGGATTGGCCTTCCTTGCCGTCGACCACGCGGATGGCGAGGTCGGCCTCGCGGATGCGCCCCTTCAGCGCGGCCGCGACCCACTTGCGGAAGCTGACGGCCGAGGGCAGGCCGGCACGCGGCAGGGCATAGCTGACGGCGACATCCAGTCGCACGGGACCACGGGTCATGGAGTCGCTCCAGGTTGGATCTGATGCAGGTCGCGGCGGTCGTAGGCGCTGACGATGCGCGCCACCAGTGGGTGGCGGACCACGTCGCGGGCTTCGAAGAAGGTGAAGCTGACGCCCTCCACATCGCGCAGTACGTCGATGGCATCGCGCAGGCCCGACTTCACATGCTTGGGCAGGTCGGTCTGGGTCAGATCGCCGGTGACCACGGCAGTCGAGCCGAAGCCCAGTCGGGTCAGGAACATCTTCATCTGTTCGATGGTGGTGTTCTGCGCTTCGTCCAGGATCACGAACGCATCGTTGAGCGTGCGGCCGCGCATGTAGGCCAGCGGCGCAATCTCGATGACGTTCTTTTCCAGCAGCTTGAGCACCTTTTCCACACCCAGCATTTCGTACAGGGCGTCGTACAGCGGTCGCAGGTACGGGTCGACCTTCTGGCTCAGGTCGCCGGGCAGGAAGCCCAGCTTCTCGCCGGCTTCGACGGCCGGGCGCACCAGGATCAAGCGCTGCACCCGCGATTCGTTCAGTGCTTCCACCGCACTGGCCACGGCCAGGAACGTCTTGCCGGTACCGGCCGGGCCGATGCCGAAGTTGATGTCGTGGCTGACGATCTGGTGCAGGTAGCGGCTCTGGTTGGAACCTCGCCCGCGCACGGTTCCGCGCTTGACCTTGATTGCCACGTCCTGCGCTTCGTAGGAGCGGTCGGCGATCTGTTCGATGTTCGCCGCGTTCAGGCGCAGGTGGATGCCGTGGCTGTCGAAGGTGGTCTCGGCCGCCTCTTCATACAGCGCCTCGATCAGCTTCTGCGCCTCTGCACTGGCTTCAGTCGGGCCGCTGATACGGAACACGAAGCCGCGGTTGGCGATTTCCACGCCAAGCTTCAGTTCGATCTGGCGAAGGTGGCCGTCGAACGGGCCGCACAGGTTGGCCAGCTGCGCGTTGTCTTCCGGCGACAGGGTGAAGTCTCGATGCTCGATGCTTTTCATTGCTTGGGGTGGGGCGGGGTCGCCGTCCACCGCGATGGAGTCAGGGACGACAAGGGTAACGCGCAAGGCGGCAGGACGACAGTTCTCCACACGGGGTGTGGACCGGCGTCGAAGAAACCTGTGGATAGTCCTTCGCAGCGCTTGTGCCACAAGGAAGATGATGCCGTGGTGAAAATTGTGCCAGTGCCTGCGGGGTTCTCCACATGTGGTGTGGACGGTGTTGCCGCGAACCTGTGGATAGGTGGCAGCGAGCCTTGCGGCAGTGGCGTTGCCGGCGGGTGATCAATTATTGACCAGCCCTGTTCTGGATCATTGCGGGTGCACAGGGAGCATGGCACCGTGGCGCCATCGGAGGAGGTGGCGCATGGCCGTGGGCACGTGGATGCGCAGGATGGGGCTGCTGGGCAGCTGCCTGCTGGCGGGCTGCGGCGAAGCACCGCCGGCGGCACTGGGTACGCTTGAATGGGACCGGATCAGCGTGCCCGCACCGGCGGCGGAAGTGATCAGTGCCGTTGACGTGCGCGAAGGGCAGGCGGTCAAGGCCGGCGCGCTGCTGATGCGCCTGGACCCTGCCCGTGGCGCCGCCCAGTTCGACGCCGCACAGGCCGAAACCGCCCGCGTGCAGGCACAGCTTGAAGAACTTCAGGTGGGCCCGCGTCCGGAGCAGATCGCCCAGGCGCAGGCACAGCTCACCGCGCTGCGCGCGCAGGCGGCTGAAGCCACCGCGTACTACCGCCGGGTGCAGCCGCTGGCCCGTCAGCGCCTGGTCGCTGCCGCCGACCTGGACCGGGCCCGCGCGGCAGCCGACAACGCCGTGGCCAGCGTGCGCGCTGCCGAACAGGCGTGGCTGGAGCTGCAACGCGGCAACCGTCGTGAGGACATTGCCCAGGGCCAGGCCGCCTCGCGGGCAACGCAGGCACAGGAAGTGGTGCAGGCCGTCAACCTGCAGAAGCTGCAGTTGCGCGCGCCGCGCGACGGCGTGGTCGATGCGTTGCCGTACCGGCAGGGCGACCAGGCACCGATCGGAGCGCCGTTGGTGGTGATGCTGGTGGGCGAACGCCCGTATGCGCGCGTGTACCTGCCGCAGCCATTGCGCCTGCGGGTGAAGGTGGGGCAGGGAGCGCAGGTGCAGTTGGATGGCGCGAACACTGTATTGAAGGGACATGTGCGGTCGATCCGCAGCGAGCCTTCCTTTACGCCGTATTACGCGCTGACCGGTGATGACGTCTCGCGGCTGAGCTACCTGGCCGAGATCGAGCTGGACGACAGTGCCGACATGCAAGCGCTGCCCGCCGGGCTGCCGGTACAGGTGCGCTTCTGAATCCTGTCGATGACATCGCCGTGCGTGCGCAGGGCCTGAGCCGCCGTTTCGGCGAGCTGCTGGCGGTGGACAACGTCGATCTGCAGGTGCCGCGCGGGCAGGTATACGGCTTCCTTGGTCCGAACGGCTCGGGCAAGTCGACCACCATCCGCATGCTGTGCGGGCTGCTTGAACCAAGCGCGGGCGAGATCGAAGTGCTGGGCCTGGCGATCCCGGCGCAGGCCGAAGCGCTGCGCCGCCGCATCGGCTATATGACCCAGCGCTTTTCGTTGTACGAAGACCTGTCGGTGCGGGAGAACCTGGAATTCCTGGCTGCCATCCAGGATCTACCACGGGTGCAGGCGCGGCAGCGAGTCGATGCGCTGCTGCAGCAGTACCGTCTGCAGGACCGCCAGGTGCAGTTGGCAGGCACCCTCAGCGGGGGGCAGAAGCAGCGGCTGGCACTGGCCGGTGCGGTGATCCATGCGCCGGAACTGCTGTTCCTCGATGAGCCGACCAGTGCAGTCGATCCTGAGTCGCGGCGCGATTTCTGGGAGGCGCTGTTCGAACTCGCCGATGCCGGCACCACGGTGCTGGTGTCCACCCACTACATGGACGAGGCCGAACGCTGCCACCGGCTGGCGATCCTCGATCGCGGTGCCCTGGTGGCCGATGGCACCCCGGCCGAGCTGTGCGCGCAGCTGCAGGGCCGTACCCTGAAGGTCACCGCCTCGCAGCCCCGGCAGGCCAGCCGCGCGCTGGCGGCGTTGCCGGGTGTGCTCAGCGTGGCCCAGATCGGCACCGAACTGCGCGTGCTGTGCAGCGAGGGTGCGGCCGATACCACCGTGTTGGCGCAGGCACTTGCCGCCGCCGATCCGCAGGCCAGCATCGAACCGGTGGCGCCCAACCTGGAAGACGTATTCGTTGCCGCCACCCGTGGCCGTGGTCGGGAGCCGGCCGCATGAGCGTGCGACGGCTATGGGCGATCATGCTCAAGGAGCTGCGGCAACTGCGCCGTGACCGCATCACCCTGGCGATGATCATCGGCATCCCGGTGATGCAGTTGCTGCTGTTCGGCTATGCGATCAACCTCAACCTGCGGCACCTGGATGCCGGTATCGCCGATCAGGCCAATAGTGCGGCGTCGCGCGCGCTGGTGCAGGACATGGTCGCCACCGGCGTGATCACGCCGCGCGCGCAGGCCTATACGCCCGATCAGCTGATGGAGGCGTTGCGACGGGGCCGGGTCAGCGCGGGCATCGTCATTCCCGCCGATTTCGAACGACGCCGCTACGAAGGCCGCGAAGCGGTGCAGGTGCTGGTCGACGGCAGCGACACGGTGGTGCAGAGTGCGGCGATCCAGCTGGCGCAGGTGCCGCTGGACACGCGCCCGGCCAGCAACACACGGCCGCTGCGCGAAGGCAGCATCGCCAGTGGGCAGGTGAGCGTCATCAGTTTCTACAACCCGCAACGGCGCTCAGCGGTGAACATCGTGCCCGGCCTGATCGGGGTGATCCTGACCATGACCCTGGTGATGTTCACCGCAGTGGCGGTGGTACGCGAACGCGAGCGCGGCAACATGGAACTGCTGATCGCCACGCCGGTATCGCGCAGCGAACTGATGGTCGGCAAGGTGTTGCCCTATGCGGCGATCGGTCTGCTGCAGACCACGCTGGTACTGCTGCTGGGAACCTGGTTGTTCGAGGTTCCGATCCGCGGCAGCCTGGTTGATGTCTACCTGGCCGCGGTGCTGCTGGTGCTGGCCAATCTGGCGCTGGGCCTGTTGATTTCCACGCGCGCGCGGTCGCAGTTCCAGGCCATGCAGATGACCCTGTTCCTGTTCCTACCGTCGATCCTGCTGTCAGGTTTCATGTTTCCGTTCGCCGGCATGCCCAGGCCGGTGCAGTGGCTGGCGGAAGTACTGCCGCTCACCCACTTCCTGCGCCTGGTGCGCGGCATCATGCTGCGCGGGGCCTCGCTGTGGGAGCTGTGGCCGGACGCACTGGCACTGCTGGTGTTCATCGTGGCGATGATGACCCTGGCCATCCTGCGCTTTCGCAAACGCCTGGATTGAGGCATGCCGACCAACGGTCGGCATCCACACAGTAGGTGCCGACCGTTGGTCGGCATCAACTGCGGTGAGTGCCGACCGCTGGCCGGCATCAATTGCGGTGGGTGCCGACCGTTGGTCGGCACACCTTATTCCGCCACCACGCGGCCGCGCAGCGAATTGGTCAGCGCTTCAGTGATCACCACGTCCACGAACTGGCCGATCAGGCGCGGATGCGCCGGGAAGTTCACCGAACGCATGTTCTCGGTCTTGCCGGTCAGTTCATTCGGGCTCTTGCGTGAAAGGCCTTCCACCAGCACGGTCTGTACGCTGCCGACCATCTTTTCGGAGATGCTTGCAGCGTGCGCGTTGATGCGTTCCTGCAGGCGCGACAGGCGAGCGTGTTTTTCCGCATCGCTGATCGTGTCTTCCAGGTCCGCTGCCGGGGTGCCCGGCCGACGCGAATAGATGAAGGAGAAGCTGTGGTCGAAGCCGATGTCCTCGATCAGTTTCATGGTCTTCTCGAAATCCGCATCGGTCTCGCCGGGGAAACCGACGATGAAGTCCGAACTGATCGAGATGTCCGGGCGGACCGCACGCAGCTTGCGGATCTTCGACTTGAATTCCAGTGCGGTGTAACCGCGCTTCATCGCTGATAGCACGCGGTCGCTGCCAGCCTGCACCGGCAGGTGCAGGAAGTTGGCCAGCTGCGGCACATCGCGGAACGCATCGATCAGCGAATCGCTGAACTCCAGCGGGTGCGAGGTGGTGAAGCGGATGCGGCCAACGCCATCGATCTCGGCGATGGTGCGGATCAGCAGGCCGAGGTCGGCGAACTCGCCGTCGCCATACGGCCCGCGGTAGGCGTTGACGTTCTGGCCGAGCAGGTTGATCTCGCGCACGCCCTGCGAAGCAAGCTGTGCCACTTCCACCACCACGTCCTCGAACGGGCGGCTGACTTCGGTACCGCGCGTGTAGGGCACCACGCAGAACGAGCAGTACTTGGAGCAGCCTTCCATGATCGACACGAACGCCGACGCGCCATCGGCACGTGGTTCGGGCATGCGATCGAACTTCTCGATTTCCGGGAAGCTGATGTCCACCTGTGGGCGCTGCTGTTCGCGGCGGGCGCGGATCAGTTCCGGCAGGCGATGCAGCGTCTGCGGGCCGAACACCAGGTCGACGAACGGCGCACGCTTGATGATCGCCTCGCCTTCCTGCGACGCCACGCAACCGCCGACGCCGATGATGACCTCACGGCCCTGGTTCTTCAGGCTCTTCCAGATGCCCAGCTGGCTGAACACCTTCTCCTGCGCCTTTTCGCGGATCGAGCAGGTGTTGACCAGGATGACGTCGGCGTCCTCGGGGCGATCGGTCAGTTCCAGGCCATCACTGGCGGCGAGCACGTCGGCCATCTTGGCCGAGTCGTACTCGTTCATCTGGCAACCGTGGGTCTTGATGTACAGCTTGCCTTTCACCTGGTCGGGCTTGCGCGGACCGGCGGGCAGGGCAACGAGCGGGGTACCGCCCGGCGTGGCGGGCGGAAAGACGTCTGGCGTCCCGGTCATGGCGCTTAATCCATTCGGGTGGCGGGAAAGGGGGCGATTCTACCCGCATCCCGTCGCGCTCGCCCTGCACAACGCCAACGGCGCCGCGCTGCGCGCTCGCGGGGCATGGCCCCGCGCTACCCGTATCCCGCGCCGTTCGGTAGCGCCGGCCCGTGCCCGGCGAGTGCCCTTACGCCGCGATCAGCTCCGCATCGATCTGCCGCGAACGATCAAACGCGGTCAGCGCACTCATCCGTTCGATGTAGGCGGCCGTCGCCGGTGCTGGCTGCACCAGGCCGAACGCACTGGTCCATGCCAGTGCATTGCCCCACAACACGTCTGCCGCACTCATCACCTCGCCCAGCAGGTACGGCCCCTGCGCCAGCTGTGCTTCGATCACCTGCAGCACCGTATCGGCGTCGTTGTAGGGCGACATCGCATGCGGCGGCGGGTCGCGACGCATCGCCCGGTCGATCATCGCCGGCTCGAAGCAGGCGCCGTAGAAGGCCATCCAGCGCAGATAGGGGCCGCGCAGGGCGTCGCCGATCGGCGGTGCCAGCCCGGCTTCCGGGTACAGGTCGGCCAGGTACAGGTAGATCGCCACCTGCTCGGTCACCAGGGCGCCGTTGTGCACGATGGCCGGCACCTTGCCCATCGGATTGATCGCCAGATAGGCCGGGGCCAGGTTGGCGCCAGCCTTCAGGTCCAGCACCTGCATGCGGTAGTCGGCGCCCAGTGCTTCAAGCAGGGCCACCGCGCCGCTCGAGCGTGAACGGGCGGCGTGGTAGAGGGTGATCTGGCGTGACGTCATGGCATTGCTCCTTGCAGGTGGTGGTGAAGTGGGGGCCATCCTGGGGCACAATTGCGGACGACTTCTGTCCGCGATCCGTCATGCGCCATACCGCCCATCGCCTGCTTCGCCTGATCTCGCTGCTGCAGGCCCGCCGCCACTGGTCCGGTGCCGAGCTCGCCGAGCGCATGGGGGTGGATCGGCGCAGCATCCGCCGCGATGTCGAACGCCTGCGCGAGCTGGGATATCCGGTGCAGGCGTCGGCCGGCGTAGGCGGGGGCTACCGGCTGGGCGCGGGGGCACCGGTGCTGCCGATGCTGCTGGACGAGGAAGAGGCCACCACGCTGGCGATTGCCCTGCGTGCGGCCTCGGCCACGGTCTCCGGCATCGACGACACCGCCCGCGGCCTGCTGTCCAAGCTCGACCCGCTGGTGCCGGCGCGTCGCCGCCAGCAGGCCGGCGAAGTGCATGCGGCCACTGCGACCCTGTCCGATCTGCCATCCACCGATGCGCGCCTGCTCGGGCGGCTGGCCCAGCACTGCCGGCAGGCCGCGCGGCTGGCCTTCGAATACCGCAGCGCGCAGGACGCAGTGACGCAACGGGAGGTCGAGGCTCAGCACCTGGTCAACTACGGGCGGCGCTGGTATCTGCTGGCCTGGGATCTGGGGCGGCAGGACTGGCGCACGCTGCGCGTGGACCGGATGGGGGCGGTGCGGCACCTGCCCGAACCCGGCCTGCACCGGCGAACCCCGGCGCCGCCCGATGTGATGGTGCGGCAGGCGGTCAGCCAGGCGCCGTTCGCGCTGCAGGCCATCCTGCGCCTGGCCGGCAGTGAAGCGGAGCTGGCCGGCCGCATTCCGCCCTGGTGCGGCGTGCTCGAGGCTGACGGCGCAGACCATTGTCTGTTGCGGATGGGTGCGGAAAGCCGCGGCATGATGCTGGCGCAGATCCTCAGCCTGGATCGCCTGCCGGTGGCACTGTGGACCACGCCGGCCGAGCTGCGCGAGGAGCTGGCCCAGCGTCTGACCGGGCTCAGCCAGGTACTGGCCGTGCCCGCGGTCACGGTCTGAGCCGTCGCCCTTGGCAAGCCGCAGCGAAGCTGGGACACTCGCGGCCATGAAGGGGAGACTGGGGACAACGGCGATCATCATCGCTGCGCTGACCGCTGCGCCGGCCAGCGCCGGCACCCTGTACAAGTGCCTTGGCGCCGACGGGGTCACCAGCTATGTCAGCAAGCGGGTGGCCGGTGCCCAATGCAGCACCATCAGCTACACCCGCAGCGCAGGCAGGGCGGTGCGTGCCCCTGTCGCCACTTCGGTGCCGGTGCCAGCACCTGCTGCAGTGGTGGCCAGTGCCGAGCGTAATCCGGTCGCGGTTGCCGCCAGCGCTGCCAGTCCCGCTGTCGCACCGACTCCGGTACCCGCGGCAGCGTCCACGCCGGCCGCTCCACGCGGCGGCAAGATGGTCAGCGGACAGGTCTATTCGTACATGCAGGACGGGGTGCGCCACTACACCAGTGCACGCCCGACCCAGGTCGCCAACCTCGGCCCGGTGCGGACCATCCGCTACAGCTTCATGGAGCGCTGCTACGCCTGCGGGGTCAATCCACGCGTCGATTTCGGCAGCGTGCGCCTGAACACCACGGCCTTCCAGAGCGAGATCACCTCGGCTGCACGCGAATTCGGGGTGGAAGAGGCAGTGGTACGCGCGATCATCCACGCCGAATCGGCCTACAACCCGACCGCGCTCAGCCGTGCCGGTGCGCAGGGCCTGATGCAGCTGATGCCGCCCACCGCCGCACGCTTCGGCGTCAGCGATTCCTACGACGCCGGGCAGAACATCCGTGGCGGCGTGCAGTACCTGGCGTGGTTGTTGAAGCGCTTCAAAGGTGATCTGACCCTGGCCGCGGCCGGTTACAACGCTGGCGAAGGCGCGGTCGATCGCCATGGAGGCGTGCCACCCTACAGCGAGACCCAGTATTACGTGCGAAGGGTAGGGCAGCTGGCCGAGCGTTACCGCACCGCCCTGACCCATCAGTAGGTGCCGACCGTTGGTCGGCACACCTTCAAGCGGGTAGGTGCCAACTGTCAGTCGGCACACCTTGAAAAGAGTTGTTGCAATGCGTTGTGTGGCGCGCGACGGTTCCGCTACACTCGACCGAGATTCAATGCGGCTCTGGCCCCCACCGGAACCGCTGGCAGCCTTAAAGCTACCTAATCAATATCGGAGTGCCGGATGGCCAACGATGGGGTACACGATCCAGTCAACACCGGACGTCGGCGTTTTCTTACTGCCACCACAGCCGTGGTGGGCGCCGTCGGCGTCGGATTCACCGCAGTTCCTTTCATCAAATCCTGGAACCCCAGTGCCCGCGCCAAGCTTGCCGGCGCACCGGTGGTGGCCGACATCAGCGCCCTGCAGGAAGGCCAACGCCTGATCGTGGAATGGCGTGGCCAGCCGATCTGGATCGTCAAACGGTCCAAGGCGATCCTCGATGCGCTGCACGGGCTGGATGGCCGCTTGAAGGACCCCGAGTCCGGCGAGAAGGACCAGCAGCCGGAGTACGTGCTCAAGCAGAACCCCGAGCTGCGCTCGATCAAGCCCGAGATCTCGGTGCTGGTCGGTCTGTGCACGCACCTGGGCTGCTCGCCGGAAATGGTGGGTGAAATCCGCCCCGAGCCCTACGACCCACAGTGGAAGGGCGGCTATTTCTGCCCCTGCCACAAGTCGCGCTTCGACATGTCCGGCCGCGTCTTCAAGGACGTGCCCGCACCCATCAACCTGAAGGTGCCCGCGCACCACTACCAGGACGACAACACCATCATCATCGGTGTCGATCCGCAGGGGGCTGCCTGATGTCCAACATCCTCAGCCGTACCGCCACCGGCGTGGCCGACTGGGTCAATGCCCGCGCGCCGGGGTTGATGCCGATCTACCGCAAGCATGTCAGCGAGTACTACGCGCCAAAGAACTTCAACATCTGGTACTACTTCGGCTCGCTGGCGCTGCTGGTGCTGGTCAACCAGATCGTCACCGGCATCTTCCTGACCATGCACTACAAGACGAATGCCGCCGAAGCATTCGCCTCCATCGAATACATCATGCGTGACGTGGAGTGGGGCTGGCTGATCCGCTACATGCACTCCACGGGTGCCTCGCTGTTCTTCATCGTGGTCTACCTGCACATGTTCCGCGGGCTGCTGTATGGCAGCTACCAGAAGCCACGTGAACTGGTGTGGATCCTGGGCATGCTGATCTACCTGGTGCTGATGGCCGAAGCCTTCATGGGCTACGTGCTGCCGTGGGGCCAGATGTCGTTCTGGGGCGCCAAGGTGATCATCTCGCTGTTCGGCGCCATTCCAGTGATCGGCAACGGCCTCACCGAATGGATCATGGGCGATTACCTGCCCAGCGACGCCACGCTCAACCGCTTCTTCGCACTGCACGTGATCGCGCTGCCGCTGGTGCTGCTGCTGCTGGTGGTGCTGCACCTGGGTGCGCTGCATGAAGTGGGATCGAACAACCCCGATGGCGTGGAGATCAAGAAGGGGCCGAAGGGCAACCGCTGGTCACCGAACGCGCCGACCGACGGTATTCCGTTCCATCCCTACTACACGCTCAAGGATGGCGTCGGTGCGGGCTTCCTGCTGATCATCGCGGCCTTCATCATCTTCTTCGCGCCGGCCTTCGGTGGCCTGTTCCTGGAACACGACAACTTCACCGAAGCCAACCGCCTGGTCACCCCCGAGCACATCAAGCCGGTCTGGTACTACACGCCGTACTACGCGATGTTGCGGGTGGTGCCGAACAAGCTGGGCGGCGTGATCGTGATGTTCTCGGCCATCGCCATCCTGTTCCTGGTGCCCTGGCTCGACCGCGCCAAGGTCAAGTCCTACCGCTACCGCGGCTGGCTGTCGCGCGGCCTGCTGGGCATGTTCGTGGTGTGCTTCGCGTGGTTGATGGTGATCGGCTCCGGTCCTGGTACCGATGCGCACGAGACCTATGTCGGGCGGGTGCTGACCTTCCTGTACTTCGCCTTCTTCATCACCATGCCGATATGGACAAGGCTGGACAAGACCAAGCCGGTACCGGAAAGGGTGACCACGCATGACTGAGCGCTGGATGGTCCGGCTGGCCCTGGCGGCCGCCCTGATGCTGGGCAGTACCCTGGCCATGGCCGCCGAGGGCGGCACCAAGCTGCTGCAGGCCGGCAACGACCTGGGTGACCGGGCGTCGCTGCAGCGCGGCGCCCAGCTGTACATGAACTACTGCAGCGGTTGCCACGCATTGAAGTACCTGCGCTATTCGCGGATGGGCGAGGACCTGGGGCTGAGCGAGGAAGAGGTGATGAACAACCTCAACTTCACCGGCTCGGCGGTCGGCGATCCCGTGCCCGTGGCGATGCCCAAGGAGCAGGCCGAGAAGTGGTTCGGCAAGATGCCGCCGGACCTGAGCCTGATTTCCCGGGTGCGCGGCAGCGATTGGGTCTATACCTACCTGAAGTCGTTCTACCTGGACAGCAGCCGCCCGCTGGGCTGGAACAACGCACTGTTTGCCAACGCCTCCATGCCCAATCCGTTGTGGGAGATGCAGGGCCTGCAGCACGCGGTGCATGGCAAGGCCGAAGCGCCGGGCATGGACCCGCCGGTGACCGGCCTGCGCATCGAAAGCCCGGGCTCGGTCGACGCGGCCCAGTACGACCAGGCCGTGCGGGACATCACCAACTTCCTTGAATACGCAGGCGAACCGGCCGCGCTGAAGCGGCAGCAGCTCGGTGTCTGGGTGATCCTGTTCCTGGCCCTGCTGACCTTCCTGGTGTACCTGTTGAAGAAGGAATACTGGAAGGACGTGCACTGATCCAGAGCCGGCCATCGCAACGGGCCTATTGGCTTTTGTGATGGTCGGTTGCACACTCGGGGAGGAGTCGACCGCCGGCACGGTGCTGGTGGCGCCGATGCGGCAGGCGGTCTCCTGTCGTAGGAGAGCCTTTGATGGCGGCGAGCGTACGCATGCGCAATACACTGACGCTGTTTTCCTCGAACGACGATGTACTGTGCCACCGTGTGCGCCTGGTGCTGGCGGCCAAGGGCGTGAGCTTCGACTTCGTTCCGGTCGATCCACAGAACCCGCCGGAAGACCTGATCGATCTCAATCCGTACCATTCGGTGCCGACCCTGGTCGAGCGCGAGCTGGTGCTGTACGCCGCGTCGGTGGTCAGCGAGTATCTGGACGAGCGCTATCCGCACCCGCCGCTGATGCCGGTTGACCCGCTGTCGCGCGCGCGCATCCGCCTGGCCATGCTGCGTATCGAGCATGACTGGGTGCCGCAGGTGCAGGCGATCCAGCTGGGCAACAAGACCCAGGCAGAGGCAGGGCGCAAGCGGCTGAAGGAACTGCTGACGGCCTCGCTGCCGTTGTTCAAGGCCAGCAAGTTCTTCCTCAACCCGGAAATGAGCCTGGCCGACTGCGCGATGGCGCCGATCATCTGGCGCCTGCAATCGCTGGACGTGCCGTTGCCGAAGGACAGCAAGGCCATCGAGGACTATGGCAACCGGATCTTCCGCCACCCCGGTTTCGTCCGCAGCCTGACCGATCAGGAAAAGAAACTGCGCGATCTGCCGGGCTGATCCGGTATCCGCTTTCCCGTCTGCACGCCGACCGGCGTGCAGGCGATCCGCCCCGGCAGGGGCGTCGGGCGCTACACTTCACGCATGACCGAAGACTTCTTCCACATGACCAGCCACCGCCCGTACCTGTTGCGGGCTCTGGTGGAATGGATCAACGACAACCAGCTGACTCCGCACATCCTGGTCGACGCCGGCGTTCCCGGCGTGCAGGTTCCGCCTTCGGCCGTCAAGGACGGCCGGGTGGTGCTCAACATCGCCGAGCGCGCAGTCGTGCGGCTGGTGATCGACAACGAGTCGGTGAGCTTCTCGGCGCGCTTCTCCGGCACCAGCTATCCGGTGCAGGTGCCGATCAGCGCGGTGCTGGCGGTGTATGCGCGCGAGACCGGGCAGGGCATGGCGCTGCCGGACGACATTCCCGGTGGCGAGCCGGCGCAGGCCAGTGATGAGCTGCTGCACGACGATGAGCAGACGCCGCCTGACGACACGCCGCCCGCTGGTCCGCCGCCCAAGGGCCGCCCGACCCTGCGCGTGGTCAAGTAGTTTCCGCAGCTTTACATCCACGCATGGCGTGGATCTACCGGCGCGCTGTCCAGTAGATCCACGCCATGCGTGGATGATCTTGCTTACACATCCTCGGCATCTTCGTTGTCCGCACGGATCTGGCTGATCCGCGCTGCACCCGGGCCGGTGAAGGAAATCAGCTGGTCGCCGCGCAGCACCATGCGGCCGACATGGCGATCCACGCATGGCGTGGATCTACCGGCGCGCTGTCCAGTAGATCCACGCCATGCGTGGATGATCTTGCTTACACATCCTCGGCATCTTCGTTGTCCGCACGGATCTGGCTGATCCGCGCCGCACCCGGGCCGGTGAAGGAAATCAGCTGGTCGCCGCGCAGCACCATGCGGCCGACATGGCGATCCACGCATGGCGTGGATCTACCGGCGCGATGTCCAGTAGATCCACGCCATGCGTGGATGCTTCTGCTCACACATCCTCGGCATCTTCGTTGTCCGCACGGATCTGGCTGATCCGCGCCGCGCCCGGGCCGGTGAAGGAAATCAGCTGGTCGCCGCGCAGCACCATGCGGCCGACATGGCGATCGATGCCGTCGTAGGAATACTCGAACTTGAAGGTGCGCTCGAAACCGAGCCGGCCATCTTCCCCGCGCGACAGCCGCAGGCCCGTGGCGTGCACCGCCTGGTCCAGCCACTGCACATCGGCGGCGCGGCAGGCATTGCGGCCCAGTTCAACCGCACGTTCGGCGGCCGAACGCGCTGCGTTCCAGAAGAAGTAGACGATACCGCCGGCAATCAGCAGGATCAGCAGGGTGGGCATGGCTTCAGCCGTCAGGTGTCGATCCGCCAAAGATGGCGACGAATGGCGACCGGATCAAGCTGCATGTGCTCAGCGATCGCTGCCAGGCTCCGTTGCCGGCTGCGGCGCCAGTGGTGTCGGCGCAGTGGGTACCGCCGGCGGAAGCGGTGCAATCCGCGGTGCAGTGGCATTCAACTGCAGCAGTGCGGCCCAGTCCTGCCGGTTGAAGCTGCACTCGTCCTCGCGACCCGGTGTGCAGGTCGGGTCGATGCCGGTGGTGTCGCGCTCGCGCGGCGGCGGCAGCTTGATCATGCCGGTGCGATCCAGTTGCAGCAGGCGCATCGCCACGGTGTTCATGACATTGCCGCCCACCAGATAAAGCGTCTGGTCGCCACCGAGGTTGGCCGCCACCACCACTTCGCAATGCGACTTCCAATGGCCGACCGAGCCGTTGCCCAAGGCCTGCACCAATCCGCTGTAGCTGAGTGTGCTGCTGCGGTCGCGCAGGAAGCACAGCAGGTCGCCCGGTGCCGGCTTGGCGGTGGCCGGGTCCACCAGGCGGTAGGGCACGCCGGAAGGGCCTGCCTGGTAGGCGGCGCGGATGTAGTCGATATGGCGTGGGGAGGTATTGAAACCGGGTACGCCGGCACGCACCATCACCCAGGAAATGAACGCCGCAGACCACGGATTGTCGATCAGGAACGCGCGGCAATCGCTGTCGGTGTAGCGCGTTCCCAACGGGGCCAGGCAACTGCTGGCACCGGGCTGGCTGCCCAATGCATTCAGCGTGCCGCTTTCGCGCCAGTAGCTGCTGACCCGTTGCCAGGCGATCAGGCCGTTGTCGGCCAGATGATCGCTCTCGGCTTCGGTGACACTGAGGCTGGCGGCGCGGCCGTCACGGTCGATGAAGGGGCGGAACCAGAGGCGATGCTCGTTGCAGGCAGTGTTGCGGATGGCGATCGCCAACGGGCTCAGGCCGAAACGCGGGGGTACATCGCAGGCTTCGACGGCGGCGGCCGAGAAGGGTGCTGCGGCCAGCAGCAGGCAGGCAGGCAAGAGCATCCGGCGCATGCGCGGCTCCTGTGGGGGATGGTCGCAGCGTCGCAGCGCTGTTGTGAACGCCGGGTGTGAGAACGGTAGTGCCGGCCGCTGGCCGGCAACATCACGATCCGCGAATCCACCCTCAGCCCGGTGGTGGACCCAGCTTCAACGACAGATCAATGGCCTGCACGTGCTTGGTCAGGCCGCCGATGGAAATGCAGTCCACGCCATCTTCAGCGATCGAACGCAGGCCGCCGAGGCCGACGCTGCCGGACACTTCCAGGGGAATGCGGCCTTCGGTGATGCGCACCGCTTCGCGTCGCAGCTCCGGGCTGAAGTCGTCCAGCAGGATGCGTTCACAGCCGGCCTGCAGCGCCTGCCGCAGCTGTTCCAGGTCCTCGACCTCGACCACCAGCGGCAGTTGCGGCCATTGCCGGCGGGCGGCCGACACCGCGGCAGCCAGGGAGCCGGCGGCGCGGATGTGGTTCTCCTTCAGCATCACCGTGTCGTACAGGCCGAAGCGATGGTTGTCGCCGCCGCCGCAACGCACCGCGTACTTCTGCGCCAGGCGCAGGCCGGGCAGGGTCTTGCGGGTATCGAGGATGCGCGTGCCTGTACCTTCCACCGCAGCCACATAGCGGGCCGTGGTGGTGGCGGTGCCGGACAGGGTCTGCAGGAAATTCAGCGAGGTGCGCTCGGCGCTGACCAGGCTGCGGCTGCGCCCATGCAGCAGCGCCAGCACGGTACCGGCGCTGACATGGTCGCCTTCGGCCATCCGCCACTCGATCTGCACGTCCGCATCAAGTGCGCGGTGGGTGGCATCGAACCACGGGCGGCCCGCGATCACCGCATCCTGCTTGCACAGCAGGTAGGCGCTGTCGGGCTGGTCGGGCAGCAGGGCGGCGGTGACGTCACCACTGCCCAGGTCCTCGGCCAATGCGCGGGCCACATCGGCCGCGACGACGGCTGGATCCGGCGTCGGCAGCGCGTTCATGCGGTCGGGAAGTCGGCGATCTGTGCGGTCGGGATGGCCTCTTCGGCCAGCAGCACCGGAATACCGTCGTCGACGCGGAATACCTGCTTGCGGTCGCGGGTGACCAGGGCTTCGCGCAGTGGCTGCGCCAGCGGGTTGCCATCGGCGCGGTTGACGGAACCGGCGGCGATCGCCCGGTTGAGGGCTTCCAGGCCCTTGCCATCCAGCAGGGACAGGGGCTGGCGGGTATCGGGCGACACCAGCAGGTCGAGCAGCTTGCGATCCATGGTTCTTCGTCTTGCGTGGAAGATGGCTAGAATACGTCTTTAAGGCAGGTGACGGCCAATGACCCCCAACCCGATCGCGCCGCTTGTCGGCATCGTCATGGGTTCCCGCTCCGACTGGGAAACCATGCAGCACGCCGCCCAGAAGCTTGAAGCTCTGGGTGTTCCGTTCGAAGTGAAGGTGGTGTCCGCGCATCGGACGCCGGATGTGTTGTTCAGTTATGCCGAGCAGGCGGGTTCGCGCGGGCTGCGCGCGATCATTGCCGGCGCCGGCGGTGCCGCGCACCTGCCGGGCATGATCGCGGCCAAGACCGCGGTGCCGGTGCTGGGCGTGCCGGTGCAGTCCAAGGCCCTCAATGGCATGGATTCGCTGCTGTCGATCGTGCAGATGCCGGCCGGCATCCCGGTCGCCACCTTCGCCATCGGCAATGCCGGCGCCTCCAATGCCGCGCTGTTCGCCGCGGCGATGCTGGCCAGCGACCAGCCGGCGATCGGCCAGGCGCTCGATGCTTTCCGCGCGCGCCAGACCGAAGACGTGATGGCCCACGACGATCCGCGCCAATGAGCCTGACCGTCGGCATCCTCGGCGGCGGTCAGCTCGCCCGCATGATGGTCCTGGCTGGTGCGCCGCTGGGACTGCGCTTCGAACTGTACGATCCGGCGGCCGATGCCTGCAGCGGCCCGCTGGCGCCGCTCACCGTCGGCGCATTCGATGATCGGCAGGCGCTGGCGGACTTCGCTGCCAAAGTCGATGTGGTGACTTTCGATTTCGAGAACGTGCCGGCTGACAGCGCGCAATGGCTGGCCGACCGCGTGCCGGTCTACCCGCCGCCGTCGGCGCTGGCCGTGGCCCAGGACCGGTTGAGCGAGAAGACCCTGTTCCAGCAGTTGGGTATCCCGCTGCCGGCGTTCGCCGATATCCGCAGCCGCGACGAACTGGCCGCCAAAGCCGCCGAATTCGGTCTGCCGTGCATCCTCAAGACCCGCCGCCTGGGCTACGACGGCAAGGGCCAGTTCCGCCTGCGCAGCGAAGCGGACATCGATGCGGCTTGGCAGGCGCTGGGTGCGCAGGTCGAGCGCACCGGCCTGATCCTCGAGGGCTTTGTCGCCTTCCAGCGCGAAGTCAGCGTGGTGGCCGTGCGCGGTCGCGATGGCAGCTTCCAGGCCTGGCCGGTCACCGGCAACTGGCATGTCGACGGTGTGCTTTCGGCCAGCGTGGCACCGGCGGTGCTGTCCGCTGCCGAGCACGAAGCGGCGATCGGCTATGCCCAGCGTGTCGCCGAGCACCTGCAGTACGTGGGTGTGTTCGCGTTGGAGCTGTTCTGCCGCGACGGTGAACTACTGGCCAACGAGATGGCGCCGCGTGTGCACAACTCCGGTCACTGGACCATCGAAGGCAGCGAAACCTCGCAGTTCGAGAACCACCTGCGCGCGGTGCTCGGTCTGCCGCTGGGCAGTACCCGCATGCTTGGCCATGCCTGCATGCTGAACTGGCTGGGGGCGATGCCTGACCCGACGCCGGTGCTGCAGCAGGCCAGCGGCCATTGGCACGACTACGGCAAGGAATCGCGTGATGGCCGTAAGGTCGGTCACGCCACCCTGCGCGATGATGATGCCGGTGCACTGGCGGATGCGTTGGTGCAGGTTGGGCTGGAACTGGACCGTCAGGCCCAGGTGGCCCCAGCGGTGCACGCGCTGCGCAACGGCTGATCAAACGGGGCCGGCCGGCGGACGCCGCTGATCCAGGTAGTGCCGGCCGCTGGCCGGCAATGCCCACCAAGGTGGGCATCTACCAAGGCAGGCCCACCAAAAGGTGGGCCGCCGCCATGGCATGGCGTGATGCCGGTAGCGCCGGGCGATGCCCGGCGGATGCCCGTCCGTATCAGCGCAGCTGGCTCTCGGCGAACTCCCAGTTCACCAGTTGCCAGAATGCTTCCAGATAACGCGCACGATCATTCTGGTAGTCGGTGTAGTACGCGTGCTCCCAGACATCGCAGCACAGCAGTGGCGTGCTGTCGCCGGTGAGCGGCGTGCCCGCGTTGCGCGTCGCCTGCAGGCCGAGCTGCCCACCCGGGTGCTGTACCAGCCACACCCAGCCGGAGCCGAACAGGCCAAGCGCGGTCCGGTTGAACTCTTCGCGAAGACGCTGGCCGTCGCCGAACTGGCGTTTGACCAGTTCGCCCAGGCGGCCCTGCGGTTCGCCACCGCCACGCGGGCGCAGGCACTGCCAGTAGAAGCCGTGGTTCCAGGCCTGGGCAGCGGCATCGAACAGCGCGCCCTGGGCGTGGCGGACGATGTCCTCCAGCATGGCTTCTTCCCATTCGGTGCCGACGATGGCGGCATTGACCGCGTCGACGTAGGCGCGATGGTGGCGGCTGTGATGCAGTTCCACGGTCTGTGCCGACAGGTGCGGCTGCAGGGACGAGGGCAGGTAGGGCAGGGCGGGCAATTCGACGGGCATGGACAGGTTCGTGGCCAGGGGGCGGCGGCAGCCGGTACCATCGGCTTACAATGGGGGCTACCGTGGGCAGTCTAGCCGACCATCACGGTTGGTTTGTCCGGCGACGCAAGGAGTGAGGTGTGGCGGTAATGCAGCAAATCCAGGCCGAGGTGGATCGTTACCCGCTCGTGCTGTTCATGAAGGGCACCCCGCAATACCCCATGTGCGGCTATTCCAGCCGCGCCGTGCAGGCCTTGATGGCCGCAGGCGCCGTGGCGCTGCGCACGGTCAATGTGCTGGAAGAGCCCGAGATCCGCGCCAACCTGCCGCGCTTCTCCAATCTGCCCACCTTCCCGCAGCTGTTCATCAACGGTGAGTTGATCGGCGGCTGTGACATCGTCATGGAACTGTTCGAAGCCGGCGAGCTCAAGCGCATCGTCGAAGAGGCTGCGCAGGGATGAGCGCCTGGCCATCGACGTCACCGGCAGACGGGGCGCTCGATGGCCGCCCGTTGCAGGATCGCGTGGTGCTCGTTGCCGGCGCCGGTGGTGGGCTGGGGAGTGCCGCCGCTGTGGCTGCCGCCGAGGCGGGAGCGACCGTGGTCCTGTTGGGGCGCAAGCCACGACGGCTGGACCGGGTCTACGCCCAGGTGCAGGCGGTCGGGCCGGAACCCCTGTTGTACCCGTTGGACCTGGAAGGTGCAGGTCCTGACGACTATGCCGAACTGGCCCAGGCCGTGGCGCAGGAGCTGGGACGTCTTGATGGCCTGCTGGTCTGTGCAGCGCACTTTCCCGGCCTGACCCCGTTCGAGCTGGCCGACCCGGCCAGTTTCGCCCGTGCCGTGCACGTCACCCTGACCGCTCCTGCCTGGCTGGCCCAGGCCTGCCTGCCGTTGCTGCGCCAGCGTGAAGACGCGGCACTGGTATTCACCGTGGATGCCCCTGGGCGGGTGGGGCAGGCGTACTGGGGCGGCTATGGCGCCGCCCAGCACGGTCTGCGCGGGCTGATCGGCAGCCTGCATGACGAGCTGGCCCGCAGCCCGGTGCGGGTAAGTGGCCTTTACCCCGGCCCCTTGCGTACTGCCCTGCGGGCGCGAGCCTATTCGATCGACCAGGACCCGGCCGCGCGTGGCCCGGAGGCTGCCGCTGCGGCGGCCGTGACCCTGTTGTCCGCCGCTGGACAGGCGTGGCGGGGGCAGGTGTTCGATGCGGGCAATCCGCCATCGACGGGTGAAGACGTTCGTAAAGCGGAATGAAGATCCCGTCACGATAGCGTTGCGATCCGGTGCCGTTTGTCGCACAACCGTCACATTGAAAGCGTAGCGTGTTAATCTAGTGTTAACCGTTGCGGCAGCTGCCGTTCACGGTAGGGAACCCCAGATAAATGTCCGAACAGCCGCCCGCAAGGCTGCTTGGATGCGCTTTTTTTCCGCCATCGCCAACTCGCATCGAGGCTACCGAACAATGACTCACCCATTCCGGATGTCCAAGCTCACCCTTGGTCTCGTGGCTGCGCTCGCCGCCGCTCCCGCCTTCGCCCAGAGCACCTCTGCCGGTGTCGGCGGCCAGGTCGTGTCCCGCGCCGGCCAGCCCGTCGCCGGTGCTGAAGTCACCATCACCCACACCGAGTCGGGCACCGTTTCGCGTGCGACCACCGATGCGGCGGGTCGTTACAACGCGCGCGGCCTGCGCGTGGGCGGTCCGTACTCGATCACCATCACCAAGCCGGGTGAAGGCACCAAGACCGAAGATGGCGTCTACCTGGGCGTGAACCAGACCGGCACCATCAACGCTACCCTGGCCGGCGACCTCGCCGCGACCAACCTGGACACCGTGCAGGTCACCGCTGTCGGCGGCGGCTCGGAAGTGTTCAGCGCCACCAAGATGGGTTCGGGCACCAACATCAGCCAGCAGCAGATCGAAGTTGCGCCGTCCATCGGCGGCAACATCCAGGATCTGATGCGTCTGGATCCGCGCGTGACCTTCATCGATCGCGCCTCGGGCTCGATCTCGGCCGGCGGCCAGAACCCGCGCTTCAACTCGATCAACATCGACGGCGTTTCGGCCAGCGACACCTTCGGTCTGGAAGGCAACAACATGCCGACCCGCCGCCAGCCGGTCGCGATGGAAGCCATCGAAGCGCTGGACATCAACCTGTCCAACTACGACGTCAGCATCGCTGCCGCTGCCGGCGCTACCGTCAACGCGGTGACCAAGTCGGGTACCAATGAATTCCACGGTTCGGTGTACGGCACCTACCGTGACGGCGACTGGTTCGGTGACAACCCGGAAGGCCAGCCGTTCAAGGGCTTCACCAAGGAAGAAACCTACGGCATGACCTTGGGCGGTCCGATTATCAAGGACAAGCTGTTCTTCTTCGCCAACTACGAAAAGTTCAAGCAGGCCGCGCCGGGCGCCGACCTGAGCGGAACCGCGCTGGGTAAGGCCAATGCGCAGTTCACCATGGCCGACGTGACCCGCGCGCAGCAGATCGCGCAGGGCTACGGCATCAACGCCGGTGGCCTGGAAAGCAACGGCGACACGGAGATGGAAGAGTACGCGCTGAAGCTGGACTGGAACATCAGCGAAAACCACCGTGCCAACATCCGTTACAGCAAGATCGACCAGAGCAAGCTGCGCATCAACGGCATGACCACCAGCTCTGCCTCGCTGAGCTCGTACTGGTACCAGCATGACAAGACCAACGAGAGCTACGTCGCCCAGCTGTTCAGCGACTGGACCTCGAACTTCTCGACCGAACTGAAGGCCTCGTACCGCGAGTACTCGGCGATCCGCAACGTGTCCACCGATGCGCCGAGCATCCGCATCTTCTTCGGCGGCAACCAGGGTTCGCCGTCGGGTGACTCGCTGTACCTGGGTACCGAAGTCAACTCGCAGAACAACATCCTGGAAACCAAGGCGTGGAACTACTACGCCGCCGGTACATGGACCCTGGGCAACCACGATGTCAAGTTCGGTGCGTCGTACGACACCAACGACATCTACAACTACTTCGGCGCCAACTCGTGGGGTGCCTACACCTTCTACGGTCTGGACAACTTCGCCGCTGGCCGCTGGAGCAGCTACAACTACAATCCGGAGCGTACCCCGGGCTCGATTCCGGCTGACTACAAGTTCAGCAACCTGGCCCTGTTCGTGCAGGACACCTGGTATGTCAACAACAATCTGACCCTGACCCTGGGCGTGCGTGGCGACCGTGCTGACACCAGTCCGGCCCCAGCCTACAACGCTGCGGCGTCGACGTTCTTCGGTCGCAACAACAGCGATGTGCTGAGCAACAAGTTCCTGATCCAGCCGCGCTTCGGTTTCAACTACACCTTCGACAGCGAGCGCCCGACCCAGCTGCGCGGTGGCGTGGGCCTGTTCCAGGGTGATGCCCCGCAGGTGTGGCTGAGCAACAGCTATTCGGCGACCGGCTTCAACAATTCGGTCTACGCTTACACCTCCAACAACCCGGCGCTGCCGTTCAACCCGAACAAGGACAGCCAGCCGGTCCCGACCACCCCGGGCTCGAATCGTCAGAACGTCAACTTCGTCGGCAGCGACTTCAACATGCCGTCGGTGTACAAGGCCAACCTGGCCTTCGACCATGAGACCCCGTGGTACGGCATCGTGGCTTCGGCCGAGCTGCTGGTCACCAAGGTGAAGGACGCGCTGTACTACAAGAACCTGAACCTGGGTCCGGTGCAGCAGCTGGGTCCGGACGGCCGTGCGCTCTACTACGCAGCGGCACGCAACGGCAACCTCTGGACCAATAACGACGCACGCGCCGGGCGTAATGGTGCCTACGACTCGGTGTACGAAATCGCCAACACCGACAAGGGCCGTACCTCGCAGTTCACCGTGTCGTTGAGCAAGCCGTGGTCGGAAGCCAGCGACTGGTCCTGGAACATCGGCTACACCTACACCGACGCCACCGAAGTGGGCTCGCTGACCAGCTCCACCGCCAGCTCGGGCTGGGGCTACCAGTACGCCTTCAACGCCAACAGCGAAACCGAGAACACCTCGCGCTACGAGATCCGCGACCGCCTGTCGGGCTCGCTGAACTGGAAGCACAAGTTCTTCGGCGACTACGAAACCAAGGTGGGCCTGGTGTACGAAGGCCGTAGCGGCCGTCCGTACAGCTACGTCTACGTCAACGACGCCAACGGCGACAGCCGTAGTGCGAACGACCTGTTCTACGTGCCGAACCGGGGCGATGTGCTGTTCGGTGACATCAACAAGGACACCGGTCGGTTCACCGCCAACCCGGAAATGGAGAAGTCGTTCTACGAGTGGCTGGCCGCCAACCCGCAGCTGGCCAAGTATGCGGGTAGCTACGCTCCGGCCAACCAGTTCCGTACCGGCTGGATCAACACCTTCGACATCCGCATCAGCCAGCAGCTGCCGGGCTTCATGAAGGGTCACAAGTCGGAAGTGTGGCTGGACATCCAGAACGTCGGCAACATGCTGAACAAGAAGTGGGGCAACATCTACGACTACGGCTTCTTTGCCGATGCGCGTGTGGCCACCCTGCAGGGCATGAAGGACGGCAAGTACGTGTACAACTTCCGCGGCGCTGACCTGCCGGCGGTGGCAAACAATGACGCAGACGGCTTTGATGTCGGTGTGTCGCAGTGGTCGCTGCAGCTGGGCTTCCGCTACCAGTTCTGATGAACTGACGTAGCAACAGCTGTGCACGGAAACGGCCGGGGAAACCCGGCCGTTTTCCGTTCAGGCGAAAGTCCTTGCGGGGGTGCCTGCATCGGCGTAGCATCCAGACACGTGCGCGGCGCAGATGCCGCCGAAGCGGTCCCGAAGCGGCGAACGCGGGACGCACCTATCCAACGGTCGGGCTTCCCGGCCGTTTTGCTTTTTAAGGGGGCGGCAGTACAGTCGGACACCTTAAAGGAAGCAGAAAAGTGGATATGACAACGAACGAAAAGGCAGCGCGGACGCTGCCGGTGCAGGACGCGCGGATCTACCCGCGTGGTGGCCTGGATGTGCTGTCGCGGGCTGAGGTTGCGCGCTTGCGCGATGCCTCCGGCGGCGGCATGCACGAGCTGCTGCGCCGCTGCGCGCTGGCCGTGCTGACCAGTGGCAGTGCTTCCGATGATCCGCGCGCGGCGCGCGATCTCTATCCCGACTTCGACATCCAGGTGGCGCAGCAGGATCGCGGCGTGCGCATCGACCTGGCCAATGCGCCGGCGATGGCGTTCGTCGATGGCGAAATCATCCGCGGTGTCGCCGAACTGTTGTTTGCGGTGGTCCGCGACCTGGCTTACATGGCCATCGAGATGGGCCCGGCCTACGCGGCCGAGCTGGAGTCGTCCGAGGGCATCACCAATGCGGTGTTCGGGCTGCTGCGCAACGCGCGCATCCTCAACCCGGGTGACCCGAACCTGGTGGTCTGCTGGGGCGGCCACTCGATCTCGCGCGACGAGTACCTGTATACCAAGCAGGTCGGTTACGAGCTGGGCCTGCGCGGCCTGGACATCTGCACCGGCTGCGGCCCGGGCGCGATGAAGGGCCCCATGAAGGGGGCCACCATCGCCCATGCCAAGCAGCGCCGGACCGTGACGCGCTACATCGGCCTGACCGAGCCGGGCATCATCGCCGCCGAGTCGCCGAACCCGATCGTCAACCACCTGGTGATCATGCCGGACATCGAGAAGCGCCTTGAGGCCTTCGTCCGCATCGGCCACGGCATCATCGTGTTCGCCGGTGGCGTGGGTACTGCCGAGGAAATCCTCTACCTGCTCGGCATCCTGCTGCGCGAGGAGAACAAGGATCTGCCGTTCCCGCTGATCCTGACCGGCCCGACCGTTGCCGCGCCGTACTTCGAGCAGATCGACCGCTTCATCCGCCTGACCCTGGGCGACGCTGCGGCAGAGCGCTACGAAATCGTCATCGGCGACCCGGTGGCGGTGGCCAAGAAGATGTCGGCCGGCATCAAGCGCGTGCGTGAGCATCGCCTGGCGCAGAAGGACTCGTTCTTCTTCAACTGGTCCATCGAGATTCCGTGGGAATACCAGCAGCCGTTCGTGCCGACGCACGAAGCGATGGCGGCGCTGGACCTGCACCACGGGCGCGCACCGCACGCGCTGGCCGCCGACCTGCGCCGGGCGTTCTCGGGCATCGTCGCCGGCAACGTGAAGGAAGACGGCATGCGCCGCATCGAGGAGTTCGGGCCGTTCCAGATCCATGGCGACCCCGACATGATGCAGGCCCTGGACGCGCTGCTGCGTGCCTTCGTCGAGCAGCGCCGGATGAAGATCTCCGGCGAGTACCAGCCCTGCTACCAGGTGCTGGCGTAAGCGAGGCGAGGGCAGCTGGACGGCGCGGCGGGGACCGCGCCGGACCGGCCGGGGCAGGGCGGGTCGTCAAGCCTTTGACGCCCGTCGCCCGGATCTGACCGTTCATCCTGCCGCCGCTTGCCGGCGGCAGGCCGGTGCGCCATCGTGGCCACCAACACGCTGGGGAGCGTCCAATGTCATCGCGCCGGTCCAATGGCTTCACGCTGGTCGAACTGATGGTCACCATTGCGGTGGTCGCCATTCTCGGCACCATTGCGTTTCCGAGCTTCCAGAGCACGATCCGCTCCAACCGGATCGCTACCGCCGGCAATGAAATCACCGGCCTGTTGTCGCTCGCCCGCAGCGAAGCGGTCCGTAACAAGAGGGGAGGCGGCATCTGCGGCAGCTCCAACGGCACCAGCTGCGATAACTCCTGGTCCTCGGGCATGCTGGCCTGGGCCGACGTCAATGGCGATGGCAGCAAGGGCAGCGATGAAGCCGTGCTCCGTTTCGTCGCCGTCAGCGCAGATTCGGTCACGGTCACCGGTCCGGGTGCCGTGGTCAGCTTCGACAACCGGGGGCGACGCCGCGCGGCCACGACCCAGGAAATCGTGCTGCAGCCGGTCAAGTGCGGCAGCGATACCCTTCGGCGCACCCTGACCATCAACGCGGCTGGCCAGATCACTTCCACCAAGGCTGCCTGCCAATGACCCGTCGTCTTCCTTCTTTTTCGCGGCGGCAGGCGGGTTTCAGCTTGCTCGAAGTGCTGATCGCCATCCTCGTACTCGCGTTCGGCCTGCTGGGCTTCGCCCTGCTGCAGACCATGAATGTACGTTTCGTGCAGAGCTCGAACTACCGCACGCAGGCGACCAACCTGGCTTATGACCTGCTCGACCAGATGCGCAGCAACCGCTACCAGGCCGGTTGGTACACCAATGCCGCGTTCGCAGCCAATTCGATCAAGGCCAGCAGCTGCACTCGTGTCTTGGGCGCTGACCAGGGTGTGGCCAGCAACATCACCCGCTGGCAGTGCCAGGTCGTGCAGGCGCTTGGCGAAGGCGCGAGCGCTACCGTGCAGAACGCCAATGGTCGGGTAACGGTGGGCATCACCTGGGGAGATCAGCGCTGGGATCCCCAGAATCCGGATGCACAGACCACCTTCACTCTGGTGTCGCAGCTATGAGTTGCTCTCCTTCATTCCGCCGCCAGGCGGCCGGCCTCTCGCTCATCGAAATGATGGTGGCCATGGTCATTGGCCTGGTGCTGATGCTGGGTGTGGTGCAGGTGTTCCTTGCTTCCCGCGTTGCGTCGCGGCTGGCTGAAGGCAATGCCCGGGCCCAGGAAAATGGCCGCTTTGCCCTGGAGTTCCTGCAGCGTGACATCCGCATGGCGGGCCACTTCGGCTGCGTGAACGACCAAGCGCATTTCGTCCGTGGTGAGGGCGATCCGACCGTTGACACTGGTGCGGTCACCGGTTCAGGGGACCCACTGGATTTCAGCGTCAGCATCCAGGGCTATGAAGCGCCCAACACCGCACCGGGAGCCACCCTGACACTGGGTGCCGGCTGGGCGACGCCGACCGGTCTGCCTGCGGCGATCACCGCGCTCAAACCACGCGGCGGCAGCGACATCCTGGTGCTGCGCTACCTGGCCAGCGAAGGTGTGCCGGTAACCTCGCTGCTGCCGAGCGCCAACAGCGTGGTGGGCTTCGACGGTACCGCCGGGACGCGCCTGCTCGAGGGGGGCGTCAGCGCCCCCAATCTGTTCGGCGTGGCCGACTGCAGCCACGTCAATGTGTTCAAGGGCACCTACGCCGCAGGAAAAGTGACTGCCGCAGGCTCCAACCTGAACCGCTACACGGTGCAGCCCACCGGCCAGACCATGATCTATCGAGCCGAATCGGTGGTGTACTTCGTGGGGACCTCGGGCACCACCGGTGAACCGGCGTTGATGCGCGCTCGTTCCGATGGCAACAACGGCTACAGCGCAGCCGAGGAACTCGTTGAAGGCATCGAGAGCATGCAGTTGCTGTTCGGTCTGGACAGCAATGCCGCCATCACATCTGCCTCGCCGCCGACCGGCAACATCACGACGCAGGCCATCGCCAGTGGCGTGACCACCGCCGCCAATGCCGCAGGCGCCGGACAGTGGCGGCGTGTCGGCCAGGTGCAGGTCGGCATCCTGGCCCGCAGCCCTCAACCTTCCCAGGCCGAGGCGCCGACCGACGCAGTCAACTATCCGCGTGCGCTGGGCGTGGGCTTCGCGCCGGCGGCGCAGAGCGATACACGCTACCGCGCCACCTACGAATCCACCATCGCCCTGCGCAATCGCCTCTTCGGGAACTGATGCCATGAACACTCGACCCCGTATGCGTCCGATGCCGCGCCAGCAGCGCGGTGCCGTGCTGTATGTGGCGCTGATCATGCTGATCCTGCTGGCGCTGATCGGTATCGCTGGCATGCAGGTGGCGGGCATGCAGGAAAAGATGGCCGCCAACTACCGTGCGACCAACGTCGCATTCCAGAACGCGGAGGGTGTGACCCGGCGCAGCGAGATGGCGATCGAGAGCATCGCCAACCGTACAGCCGCCGCGAGCAATGCGCCCCTGGTGGCGACCGATATCCAGGAAAACTGCGACATCGCCTTTGATCCGGTGGCCTGGGGGCGCGCGCGCCCGCTGACGACTGCCCAGGCAGTCAACGTGCGTCGCATCGATTCCTGCGTCATCGGTGGCGGGTCACTGTCGATGGGCAAGCCGCTCGACCCGGTTACTCCGATCTACCAGATCACCACCTTCGCCACCGATACCCCGACGGACTCCTCGTCTACGGCATCGGTCGATACCATCTTCAAGCTCTGAGGCCGCCGGCATGTCCCGTCGTACTTCCCGGATCATCGCCGCGTCCGCGCTCGCCATGCTTGGTGCAGGCGGCTACTTCGCCTACAACCTGTTCGCCGCACAGGGGCAGGGTGACCTGGCACAGGCGCCGCTGAACAACACTACGTCGATCCAGCCAGCCTTCATCATGGCAGTGGATGATTCCAACTCGATGACGTTCGAGCGTATCTTCCGCGGTGGCGACGGCCGGATGCAGTGGAATGGAAGCAGCTTCTTCAGCTCGGCCGGCGTGTTCTACAACGTGGGCGAGGGCTGCTCGAACAACTCCACCGATTGCTATCTCTACCTGTTCCCGCATTCGAACTTCAATACGTCCTACTCGCCCGGGCGCGCCATTCCACCGATCGATGCGTTCGGTTTTGCCCGCTCGCCGACCTACAACGCCGGTTACTACAATCCGGCGGTGACTTATGAGCCGTGGAGTCTGCCGCAGCGTGATGCCAACAACGCCACTCTCTGGCCTCCGGCATCCTTCGGTGCGGCGCGCGTGGATCCGCGCGATTCGACGTTGTATGGCAGTGATTTCTACACGGGCTACAACACGGTGTACGACCTTGCCTACCGGCAGGTCAATGGTGAAGCCTTCCAGTTCCTGAGCGGCATGACCATTCCGTCCGGTACCCGCTACCGTTCCAATGGCCGCAGCTGCAATTCGAACAGCAGCAATGGCCTGCCCGGCTCCGGCAACAACTGGACCAATCTGGGTAATGACGTGACGGTGCGTGCGGACTGCACGGTGCAGATCGCCTACGTACCAGCCACCTTCTACCTGCCGGTCGATCAGGCCGCGCCCGCAGGCTATCTCACCAGCGATGCCAACCGGCCGATCGTCAGCGGTGCCTGTGGCCCTGGCTGCGACATGCGCCGGTACCAGATCCTGCCGGAGAACTACGGAGCAAATACGACGCAGCTGGCGGATGCGCAGAAGAACTTCGCCAACTGGTTCCAGTACCACCGCAACCGCATCCTGTCGATGGTGGGTTCGTCCTCGCATGCCATGTTCGGCGTGGAGAACATGCGGGTGGGTTACTTCACCATCAACAACCGCCAGGACGTGACGATGTATGACGTCGCGACCCAGCGTCCAGATCTGTTCGGGCAGATCTACCGGCTCAAGCCCAACGGCGGTACGCCGAACCGTCAGGCCGTGGCTTTCCTGGGCGAGCAGTTCCGTCGTACCGACGCCGGGGCTCCAGTGATCCGCGCCTGCCAGAAGAACGGCGGAATGCTGTTCACCGACGGCTACACCAACGTCAACAACTCTGCTGGCGGTTACGGCAACGCTGACTCGGCAGGCGGCACCCACTTCCCCGGTGCGCCCTTTGCTGATGGCTACAGCAATACCATCGCCGATATTGCCGCTTCCTATTACGCAGGGCCCTCGACGCCATTGCGGTCAGGTAGCAGTTTCCAGGCCGGGCTCGTGCCCGTGCCGGAGCAGTGCAAATCGCTCAGCCAGACGTCGCCGGACTGGAAGCGCCTGGACTGCCAGACCAACCTGCACATGAACTTCTACGGCGTCACTCTCGGTGCGCAGGGCCTGATCTACGAGGTCAACCAGGCCGCGACCAGCGATCCCTACGCCAATCCGCCAAGCTGGAATTCCAATGGCGATCCGCTCAGTGATGACGATGGTCGCGTTATCGATGAACTTTGGCATGCGGCGATCAACAGCCGTGGTGAATTCATCAACGCGAAGACGCCCTCGGACGTGACAGATGCAATGCGTCGTGTGCTCTCTGCGGTCGGTTCGGGTTCCTCGCCGTCGGGCACGTTTGCCCTCAGCGGCGCGCGTATCGGCGCCGGTTCGCTGACGGTCACGCCGATGTACGACGTGCAGAACAATGGCACGGACTGGTACAGCCGCCTGACGGCAAGCAGTGTGTCGGTGAATCCGACCACCCGTGAAGCCCAGTATTCGACGATGTGGGAGGCCAGTGCGCAGGTTCCGGCCGCTGCCGCACGCAACGTGTATTTCGACGATGGCAGCAGCGTGCGTAGATTCGACACCAGCACGGTTACGCTGGCTGGGCTGTGTGGGCTGTCCAACAGTCTGTATCCGTCACAGTCGATCTGTACGACGGCCAACCTGACAGCGCTGGGGGCCACTGCCGCATCCGCAGCCAATTATCTTCTGGGCGATACCACGGGCGAGGTGCGCAACAACGGCAAACTGCGCGACCGTACCACCGTGCTGGGCGACATCGTCAATTCGACCCCGGTCATCAGTGCCCCGGTCGACGACTTCGGCTACCGGGCCCTGGGCGGTACGCTGGCCTCCAGCTACATCACCTACCTGAACTCCAAGCGTTCCAACAATCGCTATGTGGTCTATGCGGGCGCCAATGACGGCATGCTGCACGCCTTCGATGGCGGAATGGACGCGGCGGGTACCACCGGCGGCAATGGTGGTCGCGAACTGTTCGGCTACATCCCGGCCACGTCTTACGGGCACATGGGCAACCTGCTGCTGCCGTATGACCCGGCCAAGAAGAACGCACAGCCGTTCGTCCACAAATACTTCGTGGATGGGCCGCTGACCGTTGGCGATACTTTCTATGGCACGTCCTGGCACACGACACTGGTAGGTAGTACCGGTGCCGGTGGTCGCGGTGTATTCGCGCTGGATGTGACCACGCCGGGCAGCTTCGCGGCCGGTAATCGCCTCTGGGAGATCAACGATCTTGCGGGTGATGCGGCCGTCCGCGCCAACATCGGACACGTTCTGGGCAAGCCGGTGATCGTGCCGGTACGTGCAGCCGATGGCACGGTCAGCTGGAAGGCAATCTTCGGCAACGGCTATTCCAGTGCCAGTGGCAAAGCGGTGCTGTTCGTGGTCGACATCGGCACCGGCGCGCCCACGGTGCGCATGATCGAGGCCAGCGAAGCCAACTCGACGATTGCCGGGCGCAATGGCCTTGGCAACGTCGTGGTCCTTGATCGTGTCAACAATCTGGTCACTGACCCGGCAACGGGTGCGCCGGCGCGCGTGCGCGACGGATACGCCGATACCGTGTACGCGGCCGACCTGAAGGGCGCAGTGTGGAAGTTCGATCTGCTGTCCAGTGCCACCTCGGTGACCGTGCCGGTGTTCACTACCGGTACTTTCGTACAGAGCGGCTCGACCTATCGCCAGCCCATCACCGGCGGCCTGCAGGTTGCGTCGGGTGAAGCAGGGGGCGTGCTGGTGATGTTCGGCACCGGTAGCTTCTCGTTCAACGATGACACCTTGCCGGTGTCCTATACGCAGGTCCAGAGCCTCTATGGGTTCAACGACCAGGTCAATGGCGCGGTGACCACGACGTTGACGCGCGCCAACCTGACTTCCAATTCCGTGGTGACCAGCGGCAGCTCACGCACGCTGCAGGTGGGTACGCGACCGGCAGCGTCGGTCGGCTGGTATGTGGATCTTCCGGCCGGTGAACGCTCGGTAGGCTATCCGGAGCTCGCCTCGGGCATCCTGTTCATCCCGACCTACGCGCCACAGGAAGTCACCAGCGGCTGCAGCACCTCGGGTGCGAACTGGCTGTTTGGCCTGAATCCCCGCAGTGGCATCGCCGGGCTCTCCGGCGCCCGTTCGGGGTCTCCAACGGGCATCTCGGCAGCCTCGGGCACCGCGGCGATCGCGTTGGCAACCTCGGGTACCGCGCCGATCAAGGATGTGGGCGTGTCCGTCGTGCCGCGCCTGCAACCGCCCACCAATCCAGGCAGTGGCGCCGAGGTTCCGGGTGTGCCGCCGGGAGCGGGTTGCTGGATGGCCGTCAGCGTTTCCGGCGCTCCCCCCCTGTACGTACCGTATCCCTGCGGTCGCCAGTCCTGGCGCCAGATCCAGTAAGCAATGGAGATTCCCGCGATGTCACCGAGCCTTTCCCGGATGCCGGCCCCCCGTTCCCTGCTGGTGCGTGCGCCCGGATTCACCCTGATCGAGCTGATGATCGTAGTGGCCGTGGTGGCCATCCTGGCAGCCGTGGCCTATCCGTCCTACGCCGACCAGGTGCGGAAGTCGCGCCGGGCACAGGCCAAGGCGGACCTGGTGGAATACGCGCAGTCGGCCGAGCGTTCGCACACCACCAACAACACGTATGCCAATTTCCGTTTCAGCAATGGAGCGACCTCCATCCAGTCGCCGCGCGAAGGCGGGACGGCGTACTACACCGTCAGCATCCAGGCGGCGCAGGGGACGTTCACATTGACGGCGGCTCCGCAGGGTACGCAGACCAAGGACAAATGCGGCACGCTCACCGTGAACCAGGCCAATGTGAAGACGCCGGCCGCGTCGACGGTGGCCGGCTGCTGGTGATGGCTGCGCAGGGTGTTGCATCTCTGTGAATCAGCTACTAGAATGCGCGTCCCCGCCCGAATAGCTCAGCCGGTTAGAGCACTTGACTGTTAATCAGGGGGTCGTTGGTTCGAGTCCAACTTCGGGCGCCAGATCCTGCAGAAGCCGCGAGAAATCGCGGCTTCTGCTTTTCTGCGGGCACGCGATGGCAGGGTGAGCGCGGCGCAGTTCAGCAAGGTGCCTGTTCGGTCGAGCGTAGCGAGCGTACGCGGCCGGTGTTGCTGACCACGACTTCAGAACGTATCTGCCCATGCTGGCAGATAACGATGCGGGCGTTGCTGCCTGCACTGCGTCCATTCGCGCGGAACACGATCTGTGGACGGCCATGGGTGGCAAACGCACTCAGTGAGCGGTGGCTGTCCAGTACCCTGGCGGCTAGTGGTTCAGGCGCCGACGCCTCTGCGCCGCGCCAGCGCTCCGGAAGAAGCAACCAGCCGCGACCCCAGTTGTCTCCACAGGTGCGGCCGTCGTCGCTGGGGCAGGCCACAACGCCTTGGCGACGGTCAAGCGCGGTGCTGCGTGCCAGATTCATCGCGCTGTGCAACTGCAGCCGCAACTGATCCGATCGCAGGCGATCCAACAAGTCGCTGGCCGGAGCGAACGCCACGCTCGCGAGAATTGCCAGGACGGCAACAGTGACCAGTATTTCCGTGAGGGTATGGCCGCGAAGTCGGGACATCTGCATGGCGGGGTCCAAAGGCTGGCAAGTGCCCAGCCTCCGCTGCGCTGCGGGGTTCCGCTATCGGTGCACCCCCTTCCCTGAATCAGAATCTCCATCAACCGGCCGTCACCAATGCGGCCGCTATACTCAACCTTCCCGAGACCTGGCAGCACCATGAGCGACAGTTTTCAACTTGTCTCGCCGTATTCGCCGGCGGGCGACCAGCCCGATGCCATCGCCAAGCTGACCAGCAATTTCGAGGCTGGCGTGGCCAAGCAGACCCTGCTGGGCGTGACCGGCTCGGGCAAGACCTACACCATCGCCAACGTCATCCAGCAGATCCAGAAGCCGACGCTGATCATGGCGCCGAATAAGACCCTGGCCGCGCAGCTGTACGGTGAGTTCAAGGCGTTCTTCCCGCACAACGCGGTGGAGTATTTCGTCAGCTATTACGACTACTACCAGCCGGAAGCCTACGTGCCGTCGTCGGACACCTTCATCGAGAAGGACAGTTCGATCAACGAGCACATCGAGCAGATGCGGCTGGCGGCGACCAAGACCCTGCTGTCGCGACCGGATGCGATCGTGGTGGCGACCGTTTCGGCCATCTACGGTCTGGGCGCACCGGAAGACTACCTGTCGCTGCGCTTGATCCTGTCCAAGGGCGAGCGCATCGACCAGCGCGACCTGATCAATCACCTGACCCAGCTGCAGTACACGCGCAATGAATACGAGCTGCAGCGCGGCACCTTCCGCGTGCGCGGTGAAGTGATCGACGTATTCCCGGCAGAATCGGACAGTGAAGCCCTGCGCATCGAACTGTTCGATGGCGAAGTCGAGAAGATCACGATGTTCGATCCGCTCACCGGCGAGACCATGCGCAACCTGATGCGCTTCACGGTGTACCCGAAGACCCACTACGCCACCACGCGCGAACGGGTGCTGGCAGCGGTGGAGACCATCAAGGTCGAGCTGAAGGAGCGGCTGGAACAGCTGTACGCGCAGAACAAGCTGGTCGAGGCGCAGCGCCTGGCCCAACGCACCCAGTTCGACCTCGAAATGATGGCCGAAGTGGGCTTCTGCAATGGCATCGAGAACTACTCGCGGCACTTGACCGGCAAGAACGCGGGCGAGCCGCCGCCGACCCTGTTCGATTACCTGCCGGCCGATGCGTTGCTGGTGATCGACGAATCGCATGTGACCATTCCGCAGATCGGCGCTATGTTCAAGGGCGACCGTTCGCGCAAGGAAACCCTGGTCGAGTTCGGCTTCCGCTTGCCGTCGGCGCTGGACAACCGTCCGCTGCGCTTCGAGGAATGGGAAGCGCGCTGCCCGCGCAGCATCTACGTGTCGGCGACGCCGGGCCCTTACGAATTCCGTGAGGCTGGCGAAGACATGGCCGAGCTGGTGGTGCGCCCGACCGGCCTGATCGATCCGGTGGTGGAGATCCGCCCGGTCGGCACCCAGGTCGATGATCTGATGAGCGAGGCCAACGAGCGGATCAAGGCCGGTGATCGCGTGCTGGTCACCACCCTGACCAAGCGCATGGCCGAGAACCTCACCGAGTACCTGACCGAGCACGGTATCCGCGTGCGCTATCTGCACTCGGATATCGATACCGTCGAGCGCGTGGAGATCATCCGCGACCTGCGCCTGGGCAAGTTCGATGTGCTGGTCGGCATCAACCTGCTGCGCGAAGGGCTGGACATGCCCGAGGTCTCACTGGTGGCGATCCTGGATGCGGACAAGGAGGGCTTCCTGCGCTCGACTGGTTCGTTGATCCAGACCATCGGCCGTGCGGCCCGCAACGTACGCGGCAAGGCGATCCTGTATGCGGACAGGATCACCCGTTCGATGCAGGCAGCGATTGACGAGACCGACCGTCGTCGCGCCAAGCAGGTCGAGTACAATCAGGAACACGGCATCATTCCGCGCTCGGTCCTGCGGCCGATTGTCGATGTGCTGGAGGGCGCGCGCTCGGATGCTGCCGAGAAGGAAGCCAAGAAGGGCAAGGGCAAGGGCCGTTCCGGTGTGGCCGAAGACACGGCCGACTACCGTTCGCTCAGTCCGGCGCAGCTGGCCGCTCGCCTCAAGGCGCTGGAGCAGCGGATGTACCAGCATGCCAAGGACCTGGAATTCGAGGATGCCGCCCGGGTCCGCGACCAGATCAGGCAGCTGAAGGAAGCCAGCCTGGGCTGAACGCGGTAAAGCGGCTTTTCTTCACAAAAGTATTGCGCTTGCCGGTCGTCGCCCGTAATATACGCGGCCTGCACCGACGCAATCGCGGCGCTGCAGAAGCAACAAACGGGCGGTTAGCTCAGCGGTAGAGCACTACCTTGACATGGTAGGGGTCACAGGTTCGAACCCTGTACCGCCCACCACGAAGTCCCCCAGGGGGCTGTCGTGAGCATGAAAAGCCCGGCCCTGGCGCCGGGTTTTTACGTAGAAGCACCAGCCTGCGGGCTGTACGGAATTTTTGGGCGGTTAGCTCAGCGGTAGAGCACTACCTTGACATGGTAGGGGTCACAGGTTCGAACCCTGTACCGCCCACCACCGGTTCCCGGCATCGCCGGAGCAGCGGTGGACACGATGAAAGCCGGCCTTGGGCCGGTTTTTTTGTGCCTGCAATTCGCGCTCGTCTGCGCCTGGCCGGTTGCTGTCATCGTCAACCGCGTTGCTCGACACTGGCGCTGCGCTGCAGCTGCCAATGACCATCCACGCGCTGCCACAGCTGCATGAGGCCCCGGGAGTGCGTTTGCCCGCGCTGTCCCGCAGGCGCTTCAGCGTGCACGCGACCATGGGCCACCTGCAGTACGCGGTCCGCACTCAAGCGCAGGATCTGCACGCTCTGGCTGTCCGTCTGGCCGTGCGTGTCTGGCTCGCTGGCGGCACGCTGGGCATCGGCCTGCAGGATCTGCAATCGCAGCGAATCGCTTCCGTTGTCGGCGTCACGGTTGCATAGACCGGCCATCAACAGCAGCAATGCAAGCATCGGCATGGCACGGTGCTCCGGAGAAGGGAGTCCAGCGTTGCACTGCGGCCTGTGGTGTGAAACCGGTATCCGACGAAGGCGGGAAAAGTGCGTGCCAACGAGAGCCAGCAAGGATGAATCCGGGCTGGGTCGGGGCAGCTGCAGGTCACTGCCATGAAAAAGGCCGGGCCGCCTGTGAAGGCAGTCCGGCCCGTTTGCCCGGAAGTGACCCCGTTGGCCGGGAAGCCTGGGCTCAGGTCACGACATGGCTGGAACCTTCAAGCAGGCTCAGAGCGGATCGCAGCACAGGCGAGGGCCGGACCAATGCCCTGAACCGCCATACGGACAACCCGGGGTGAACTCGCAGCCCGGTGCGAACCCGGCCTTGGCCGGCGTGGCGAAGGCCTGAGCGGCACCGAATGACATGGCGGCAACCACGACGATGCCGGCAATGGACGAGAACAGCTTTTTCTTTCCGATCATCTGTATCTCCTTTGCAGAGCGTCGAGGTGGATCACATGGGATCGCAGCAGACCAGCAGGCCGTGAGAGCCGGCATTGCCGTACGGGCAGCTGGGATGTTCCTTGCAGCCCGGTGCGAAGCCGGTCTTCACTGGAGTGGCGAAGGCCTGAGCGGCACCGAATGACATGGCGGCAACCACGACGATGCCGGCAATGGACGAGAACAGTTTCTTCTTTCCGATCATGTGTATCTCCTTGGAATGGCGATGGAACATGAGGTCACCGCTTGCGGGGCGGTGTCGAAGCGGAATCAGTTGGCGACGCAGCAGATGCGCGTGCCGCCGGCGCGGCCATTGCCGCCGAACATGCACCCGGGGGTATCCACGCAGCCTGGCGCAAAGCCGGTCTTCACCGGTGTGGCGAAGGCCTGTGCGGCACCGAATGACATTGCAGCAACGATGACGATACCGGCGACGGACGAGAACAGCGTTTTCTTCCCGATCATGTGTATCTCCTTCAGTTGGTGTGGCTTCCCGGATTCATTGCGTTGGCGACGGCCTGCACCGTCTCTGTGTCGAGCTGGCCGACATGCTTGTAGGCGACGCTGCCATCTGCGGCGAGCACCATCAGCATCGGTGTCAGCGTGGCGCGGTAGCGCTTGGAGACCTCGCCCTGATCGTCGACGGCGATCGGAAACGCCAGCGCGTGTTTGCCGGCGTACGCGGCAAGCTGATCGTAGGGTGGCAAGCCGACACCGATCAGTTCGGCGCTGCCACGCGCCGCCGCGATCTGCTGCAGTTGCGGCACCGAGGCCAGGCAGTAGCGGCAGGCGGTAGAGAAGAAGTAGAGGATCTGCGGAACGGCGCGGGCGCCACCGATATCGACATGGGCCTGCTGCGTCGTCCGCAGCGTCAACAGTTCAGGCCGGGTGCCGATTGCAGGACCATGTGCATCCAGCTGGGTCTGCTGCAGTTGCGCCGCCATCTGTTCGTTGACCTGCCGCAACTGGCGGTTCTGCCAGGAGAGCATGATGACCAGTGCGGCCAGCAGCAGGGCGACTACGGGAAACAGTGCACGCTTGAGCATCGATCATCCTTGAACGCCGCGTTGCATCGACCATACCGGAAACAGCAACAGGAATGTCAAGCTTTTGTATCATCGGTGACGCAGTTCCCAAACCACAGGACGCCACCATGAGTGACCATGCTCCCGTTTCACGGCCGAACCCGATCATCGATCTGCTGTTCGGCGGCAACATGCTGGAAGGCACCTTCAAAGCGGTGGTGTGGGTCGCACTTTTGTCTGCGGTTCTGGCCTGGACAACCTTCCGCTGACGGAATGCTCAGGCAGCAGTGAAGGCCTGCCGCAGGCTGCGCAGCGTTGCCTGCCGATACTCGGCCGCGCACGGCTCGCCCATCTCCAGTTCCTGCAGGCGCAGGCCGACCAGGGTCATCGACAGGGCATAGCCGCGCGCCGCATCGGCAGCGCGCGACAGGCCAAGTGCACGTCGGGTCAGTGCATCGACATGATCCATGTCCGGCAGCAGGCCGAGGTAGGCGCGCTCGGCGCTGTCCAGATCCGGTGCGCGCAGGATCGCGTTGGCATCGGCGGTGGGGGTGACGGCGGCCATGCGGGATCCTTGTTGTCCGTGGGGCGGATGCTGGTTCGGTCAGAACGCGCGCATCAGCGAGATGAAAGCGGATGTCTGGCTGCTGCGTCGTGCCATCGGGCTGTCCTCGACGGCATCACCGAACCACTGGTTGGCGACCACGCCTGTCGCGCGCCATTTCGTACCCAGTGGCGTGCTGACCGCGATCTGCAGGCTCGGCGAGGTGGCACTGCCGGGTTTGTAGGCTGCCAGCCCGGAGCGCAGGGCCTCCTCGTCGCTGATGCCGTAGTAGTAGTCGAGCAGGCGTGCGCTGGAATGCACCACGCCCACGCGCGGCGCCCAGGTGAAGCGACCGGCCTGGATCGGATAGCTGTAGTGCAGGCTTGATTCAACACCGCCGCCATGCCCGCTCACTTCGCGCTTCACGCTGGCCGCCACCGCGCCCCAGTCCGCACTGTAGTCGGCGTTGATGCCGACCATTGCCGACATCTGCCGGCTGTGCAGGCGGCGCAGCTGCGGATCGTTCACGTCGTCGGTCTTGAAGCGCAACGTGTAGGGCGTAGCCACGGCCGACACGCGCAGGCCATCGGCCTTGTAGAGGTTCATGCCGAGCGAGCCAGGGCTGGCGAAGAAGCGCTTGCCCTGCCAGGACAGCGCCGGCAGCACCAGCGGCTTGTCGTCATAGTGCGCGTAGGCGCCGGTGGTCGCGCCGAAGGTGATGCCGGCCTGCACGCCCGGGCGCTGTTCCTGCGCGTTTGCCAGCAGCGGCGTGGAGAGAACGACGGTGCACAGCAGGGGGCGCAGCAGGGCGGGGGGCAGCGAGGTCATCAACGTACTACTTTGCGGGGATGGCGGTGCATGCTGCGCGCACAACATTGTCGGAACATTGCGCAGGCGCAATCTGCTGCATCGGCGCCACTTGCACGCCGAAGGCACTATGATCGGCTCCGTTTCCGGTTGCCGAGCCCCCGATGCGCATTCTCCTGGTCGAAGATGATCCCGATCTCTCGCGAGCCCTGCAGTCCGGGCTGGAGCGCCAGGGGGTGGTCGCCGACGTGGTTGGCAGCCTGGCCGAGGCGGCGCTCGCCCTGCGTGAGCCGGTGCACCAGCTGATGCTGCTTGATCGGCAGCTGCCGGACGGTGATGGCGTGGGTTTCGTGGCGACCGCCCGTGCCCTGCGGCCGAATCTGGCGGTGATCATGCTCACCGCCAAGGGGGGGCTGTCAGACAAGGTGGAGGGGCTGGATGTCGGTGCCGATGACTACCTGGTCAAGCCGGTAGCGATCGAAGAGCTGATGGCGCGGATCCGCGCCGTATCGCGTCGACCGTCGGCGATGGTGACCCCCCGGTTGCGGCTGGGCCGGCTGGAGTTTGATTTCGAATCGCTGCAGGCGCAGGTGGATGGACAGCCGGTGGCACTGCCACGGCGGCAGGTACTGGTGCTGCAGGCGCTGGCGATGCGGCAGGGTCGTACGGTCACCCGCAGTGCGCTGGAAGCGGCGGTGTACGGGTTTGATGATGAGATCCAGTCCAATGCGCTCGACGCGCATATCTCCAAGCTGCGCAAGGCGCTGCAGCAGGCCGGCGCAGGCGTGGAGATCCACGTGATCCGTGGCGTCGGCTACCTGCTGGCGGAGGCCTGAGATGGCACGACCAATCCGTTCGATCACGCTGGGTCTGGCATGGCGGTTGTTCCTGGCGCAGGCCTTCACGGTGTTGTTCGCCGTGGTTGCGTTGATCCTGACGTGGGGCGACAAGGACACCTGGGGCATGGACATGTTCATGGCCGAGAGCGCGGCCAACGCCGTGCACAGCGAAGGCGGCCGGCTGGTGCTGGATGAAGCACGCTGGCAGAAGCTCGATGCGCGTGCCGGTGGCAACCTGTGGTTCGCGGCGGTCGACGATCGCGGCGCATGGCTGCAGCGCGGCACGCTGCCTGCCATTCACGCGCCGCTGTTGGCCCGCCTGCCGACACTGGGTGCCACCGAGCTGGGGTCGCTGGTACCGCCGTACCTGGACGTGGCCCGGGTGATGATCCGCAACGAGGACGGCCGCCGCATCACGGTGATGGTGGGCGGGGCGCCGAAGGGCGGCCTGCTGGATGGCGCGTTGATGGTGCTGCGGTTGATCGGCCTGTGGTTCTTCCTGCCGTTGATCGTGGTCACGCTGCTGGTGATGCCGACGGTGATCCATCGGGCCATGCGTGGCGTGCGCCGGTCGGCGCAGCAGGCCAAGGAGCTGGATATCGGCCAGCCCGGCGCGCGCCTGGACGCGCAGCTGGTGTCGACCGAGGTGGCGCCTCTGGTCGAAGCGTTCAACGATGCGATCGACAAGGTGCAGCAGGGCTACGCAGCACGCGACAAGTTCCTGGCCGATGCGGCGCATGAACTGCGGGTGCCGATTGCGGTGGTGCAGGCGCGCTTGTCGCAGTTGCCGCAGGGGGAGCTGAAATCGCAGTTGCTGACCGATGTCGCCCGTCTCGGCAACGTCGCCGAGCACCTGCTCGACCTGCAACGCCTGGACAGGAACATCGCCGCGTTGCAGCGGCTGGACCTGGCGCATGTCGTGCGCGAAGCGGCCGCCGACCTCGCGCCGCTGGTCGTTGGCGCCGGCTATGGCTTCGAAGTGGATGCGCCGGAAACGCCGGTATGGATCCATGGCGATGGCCTGGCCCTGGGCAGGGTGATCGCCAACCTGGTGCACAACGCCATCGTCCACGGCGGCGGGCGCGGCACCATCTGCGTGCGTCTGGACCGGCAGGGCCTGCTGGAAGTCAGCGATCAGGGCGCCGGTGTGCCGGTCGGTGACCGCGAGGCGATCTTCGAGCCGTTCCATCGCCTGCGCGCCGCCGGCAGCGGCAGCGGCCTTGGCCTGCATCTGGTCAAGGAAATCGTGCAGCACCACGGCGGCACGGTGAGCGTGGGCGAGGCTGTCGGGGGCGGCGCCAGTTTCCGGGTCAACTTCCACCGCGGCAGCGTGCGGCGCTAGTGGGGCGCTGACAGAAGCACACGGCGTTGCCTGATGGTTGCGTGAGGCTGCTCCTCGGCACGCTGTGGCGATGGTTGTCGACCGGACTCCGTCGCCCTTGCTGGGCCCCGCATGCGCTGCCGCTCTGGTCATTGGCGCGTTGGCCTGCGTGCTGTTGCCGGCGTTGCCACCGCTATGGGCATCTGTTCCGGCCGCCGCCGTGGCTGCGCTGGGCTGGGTGCTGCGCTGGCGCGGGCGCGCGGCGGCTGCGCTGCTGTTCGGCCTGACCTGGACGTGCTGCCATGGGTATTGGGCACTGCAGGCGCAGCTGCCGGCCGGTGCTGCTGCGCAGGATGTGCTTGTCCGGGGTCAGGTTGTCGACCTGCCGAAGCAAGCGCCTGGATACACCCGGTTCGAGTTCCGGGTCGATGCGTCCGATGCGATACCGACGCTGCGTGGCAAGCGGCTGCAGGTGCTCTGGCACGCGCCCCGGGGCGGGCCGGCCGACGCCGGGACTGATCAGAGACATCGCCTGCACGCTGGCGCGGACTGGCAGTTGTCACTACGCGTGCGACCGCCACGCTCACGCATCAACCCGGGTGGCTTCGATGGCGAACGGCATGCGCTGCTGCGTGGGCTGGCAGCGAGTGGCAACGTGCGTGATGCCCACACTACGCGGCAGCTGCGTCCTGCACATGGTCTGCCCGCCTGGCGCGAGCGCACCAGTGCGGCCATCGCCAGGCAGATCGCACATCCCTCGGCGCGGTTCATCCAGGCTCTGGCGCTGGGCGATACGCGTGGCCTGTCCGATATCGACTGGGCGCAGCTGCGCGCGCTGGGCCTGACCCATCTGATCGCCATTTCCGGCTTTCATGTCGGTCTGGCGGCAGGCTTCGCCGCATTGCTGTGTTCTGTTCTCTGGCGATCCTGGCCGGGGCTTGCCGGGTTCTGGCCACGACCGCAGGCGGCGGCCTGCGCGGCGGCGGTGGCAGCGGCCGGCTATGCCGTTGTTGCGGGCAGCGAGCTGCCGACCGTGCGCACCGCGTTGATGATCGCGGTGGTCGCTCTGGCGCGTGTCGTCCGCCGTCCGGTGACGGTGGCACAGGGCTTGGCGCTTGCCGCGCTGGCGATGCTGTTGCCGGCCCCGCTGTCGGTGCTGTCTGCGGGCTTCTGGCTCAGTTTCGGCGGCGTCCTGTGGTTGTTGTGGTGCCTGCCACAGGGACGGCCGAAGGGGTTCGCCGCAATGCTGCGCGGCGCTCTGGCAGGACAGGGGGTGGCCAGCGTCGCTCTGCTGCCGCTGGCAGTGGCGCTGTTTGGCGGCACCGCACGGCTGGGGCCGCTGGTGAACCTGCCGGTCATTCCGCTGTGGAGCCTGCTGGTAGTGCCTTTGGCTCTGCTGGGAACCGCTCTGGAGGCCCTGCGCAGCGGAGCAGGGCAGTGGCCCTGGCGCGCGGCAGCCTGGGTGTTCGATGCCAGTTGGCAGCTGATGCAGCCGTTGGCCGAGCACCCCCAGGCGATGTGGTGGCTGGCGCAGGGGCCCGCCTGGGCGCTGCCGGCGGCGTTGCTGGGGGTGTTCTGGTGGCTGTTGCCACGTGGTGCTGGCGCGGTGCTCGCCGGGTCATTGTTGTGCCTGCCGTTGCTGTGGTCGGCACGATCGGCGCCCCAGCAGGGCGAGCTGGAACTGGTGGTGCACGATGTCGGCCAGGGCACGGCGGTGCTGCTGCGGACCGCCCACCACGCACTCTGGTACGACGTCGGCCCGCCCGCAGGCAGCGAAGGCGAGGAGCGGATGCTGCTGCCGACGTTGCGCGCGTTGGGACAGGTGCCGCCGGCGCGGGTGATGATCAGTCACGACCACCTGGACCACAGCGGCAACCTTGCAGCGCTGCGCCGGCAGCTGCCGGGTCTGCAGGTGCTGGCGCCACGGGGCAGTGCGATTGCCAGTGCCGGCACCTGCCAAGCGGGGCTGCGCTGGCAATGGGACGGGGTGGATTTCCGGGTGCTGCACCCGCCCGCTTTGCCTGCAGTTCCCGCGAAGGGCGCCGACAACGAGGCCAGTTGCGTGCTGCGGGTTGCCGGCACACACGGGGTGGTGCTGCTGCCCGGCGACATCGGCCGGCAGGGCGAGCAGGCCCTGCTGCAGGGCGCTGCCAATGCGCTGCGTGCGGACGTGGTGCTGGTGCCCCATCACGGCAGCGGAGGCAGCTCCACTGGGGCTTGGGTGAAGGCGGTGGCGCCGCAGCTGGCGCTGGTCTCGGCCGGGCACCAGAACCGTTTTGGCCACCCGAAGCGTGACGTGGTGCAGCGCTGGCAGGCGGCCGGCGCCGAAGTGCTGTCCACCGCCGAGTCCGGCGCGATCCGCATATGGCTTGGCGCACAAGGCCTGCAGCTGCGTGAACAGCGTATCCACGCAGCCCGGTGGTGGGATGCCGCTGGGCGGGCACGGTCGGCTGCTATCCTATCGCCGATCGAACAAGCGGCCGTTGGGCCGGAGGGTTGAAACGTGTGGGAACTGGTCAAGGCCGGTGGCTGGCCGATGGTGCCGCTGCTGCTGTTGGGCGTACTGGCTTTGGCGATCGTCCTGGAGCGTTTCTGGTCCCTGCGGCGTAACGAGGTGCTGCCGCCTGGCCTGGGCCAGGAAGTGCGCAACTGGGCCGCGCGCGGCAAGCTCGACCCGGCGCACCTGCAGACCCTGCGGGCCAATTCACCGTTGGGCGCCCTGCTGGCCGCCGCATTGGAAGCGCGCAACCGCCCGCGCGACCAGATCCGCGAGCGCATCGAAGACACCGGTCGCCACCTGGTGCACCGCATGGAGCGTTTCCTCAACGCGCTGGGCACCATCGCCTCGGCCGGCCCGCTGCTGGGCCTGCTCGGCACCGTGGTCGGCATGATCCAGATGTTCCTGGGCATCCTCGACCACGGCGTGGGTGATGTGAACCAGCTTGCCGGCGGTATCGGCAAGGCGCTGGTGTGCACCGCCACCGGCATGATCGTGGCGATCCCGGCGCTGATGTTCCACCGCTTCTTCAAGGGCCGCATCCACGGCTACGTGGTGGAGATGGAGCAGGAAGCCAGTGCATTGCTGGATACGCTGGATGGCCGCCCCGGGGTGATGACCCCGGCTCCTGCCGCGCGCGCGTCCTCCGCCGCCACGGCAAAGGCCTGATCGATGCGTATCGGCAACGACCGGTCCCAGGATGAACCGCATATCGATCTTGTCCCGCTGATCGACGTCATCCTGGTGCTGATCATCTTCTTCGTGGTCACCACCACCTTCGATGCGCGATCAACCCTGCAGGTGCAGCTGCCGACCGCCAGCCAGCAGCAGACCAACGAGCCGCCGCGCTCGCTGAGCGTGCTGATCAACGCTGACGGTCGCTACTTCGTCAACGATCAGGAAGTACTGCGCAGCGATGTCGGGTCGGTCAAGCAGACGATCGCCGCCGTCGCTGGCAGCGATCGCGAACAGACCGTGCTGCTGCGTGCCGACGCACGCACTCCTTACCAGGCCGTGGTCACCGCGCAGGATGCGCTGGGCCAGCTCGGCTTCCGTCGTATCGCCATTGCAACAGCGCCAGAGGTGCGTCCATGAGTTCCCATCACGCGCCAGTGTGGCCGATCTACAAACGTCTGCTGGGCTATACCCGCACCTACTGGGTGTTCATGGTTGGCGCGGTCATCGCGATGGTGGTCGAAGCGCTGGCCGGCTATCACTTCACCAAGTTGATGGAGCCGCTGGTCAACGAAGGCTTCGTCGATCCGCAGCCCCGCGCGGCAGTGGTGCTGCCGCTCACCATCCTCGGCCTGTTCCTGATGCGCAGCGTGGCGACCTGGGTCAGCGACTACACGCTGGCCAAGACCGGCCGCAGCGTGGTCCGCGACCTGCGCGAACAGGTGCTGCAGAAGTACCTGCACCTGCCGTCCTCGCACTTCGACGCCGAAGCGACGCCGGTGATGGTCAGCCGCCTGAACTTCGATACCGAACAGGTCACCCAGGCCAGTGCCGACGCGCTGAAGACCGTGGTCGCCGATACCCTGACCATCATCGCCATGCTGGCGGTGATGCTGCAGATGAGCGTCAAGGTGACCCTGGCGATGCTGGTGGTGGTGCCGCTGATCGGCGTGATCGTCTCCTACGTGGGCAAGCGCTACCGGCGTATCAGCCGCGGCATCCAGGACGGCATGGGCACCATGGCGCAGACTGCCGAGCAGTCGCTGGCCGCGCAGCAGGAAGTGAAGGTGCACGGCACCCAGCAGCACGAGATCTCGCGTTACTCGCGCCTGGCCAACCGCATGCTGGCACTGAACATGAAGGTGGAAGTGACCCGCGCGGCCGCCTCCAGCGTGGTCCAGTTCCTGGCGGCGCTGGCGCTGGCAGTCATCGTCTGGGTGTCCACCCGCGAGGCACTGGCCGGCAAACTCAATGCGGGCCAGTTCATGGGCCTGATGACCTCGATGATGGCCATCATTCCGTCGCTGCGCCGGCTGACCAGCGTGCAGACCTCGATCTCGCGCGGCGTGGCGGCTGCCGAGCGCCTGTTCGGCATCATCGACATGCCGGTCGAGCGCGACGACGGCAAGCATGCGGTGCAGCGCGTACGCGGCGAACTGGCGTTCGAGCACGTAATGCTGCGTTACCGCGAAGACAGCGGCATCGCCCTGGACGACATCAGCTTCGTTGCCAGGCCGGGTACGGTCACCGCCATCGTCGGTCGTTCCGGCAGCGGCAAGACCAGCCTGATCCGGTTGGTACCGCGCTTCTACGAACCCAACGGTGGCCGCATCCTGCTTGACGGCGTCGCCCTGGATGACTATCCGCTGGCCGATCTGCGCAGGCAGGTGGCCATCGTCGGCCAGAAGGTGATGCTGTTCGACGACACCATCGCGGCCAACATCGCCTACGGCATGGATGCAACCGACGAGCAGATCCGCGCTGCGGCCGAAGCGGCCAATGCCTGGGAGTTCATCGCACGCATGCCGCAGCAGCTGCAGACGCCGGTGGGCGAGAACGGTGCGCTGCTGTCCGGCGGCCAGCGTCAGCGCCTGGCGATCGCCCGCGCGATCCTGCGCGATGCACCGATCCTGATCCTGGACGAGGCGACCGCGGCGCTGGACAACGAATCCGAGCGCCTGGTGCAGGATGCGCTGCAGCGCTTGATGCCCGAGCGCACCACGCTGGTGATCGCGCACCGCTTGTCGACCATCGAGCATGCCGACCAGGTGCTGGTGATGGACCATGGCCGCATCGTTGAACGTGGCACCCATCAGGAACTGCTGTCGATGGGTGGCCTGTACCAGCACCTGCACAACATGCAGTTCCGCGAAAGGCAGGACTGATGGCGGGCAAAGGTACCCAGACCCCGCCGTACTGGTATGACGGCAGCCCGGTTCCGTGGCCGATGCGATTGCTGGCACCGCTGTACGCGGGCGTCACCGCGCTGCGCCGGCGCCTGTACCGGCGTGGCTGGCGCAAGCGCCATGCACTGGCTGTGCCTGTCATCGTGGTCGGCAACATCACCGCCGGTGGCACCGGCAAGACGCCGCTGACCATCGCCCTGGTCGAGCGCCTGCGCGCAGCGGGTTGGAAGCCCGGTGTGGCCAGTCGCGGCTATGGCCGCGAAGAAGCGGACAAGGCACGTTGGGTGGAAGCCGATACGCCGACGGCCCTTGGTGGTGACGAGCCGGTGCTGATCGCCTGGAAAACCGGCGTGCCGGTACGCGTGGACAGCGATCGCGTGGCGGCGGGCAAGGCGCTGATCGCCGCCGGCTGCGACGTGATCGTCTGCGATGACGGCCTGCAGCACTACCGGCTGGCGCGCGACATCGAAATCGAGGTGGTCGATGCCCAGCGTCGCTATGGCAATGGACGGATGATTCCGGCCGGCCCACTGCGCGAGCCGGTCAGCCGCGCCGCCGAATGCGATTTCCGTGTGGTCAACCTTGGCCAGGCGGATGAAGCGACGGCTGCCCAGGCCTGCGGCTTCGGCCAATGGCCGATGGCCCTGAACATCGACAGTGCACAACCACTGGCTGGTGGACGGGCGCGTCCGCTCTCGTACTTCGCGGGCCAGCGCGTGCATGCCGTGGCCGGCATCGCCCATCCACAGCGCTTCTTCGACATGCTGCGCGCGCGTGCGATCGGTGTGGTGCCGCATGCCTTCGCCGACCATCACGCCTACCAGCCGCAGGACCTGTCCTTTGGCAGCCAGTTGCCGGTGCTGATGACCGAAAAGGATGCCGTGAAGTGCCGCGCGTTCGCCAACGACTGGCAGTACGCCGTGCCGCTGCGTGCCGAGATGCCCGCTGCTTTCTGGATCGCGTTGACCGATCGCCTGGACAAGCTGCGACCGAACTGAGGGGCCGTGCGGCGCTTGCAAATGCACGCCGCCGGCCGCATTCCTGCTGTATCGCGCCTGCCGAGTACCGCCCGCATGACCGACTTCGTTGTTGCCATCCCGGCCCGCTACGCCGCTTCGCGGCTGCCGGGCAAGCCGCTGCGCCTGCTGGGCGGAGAGCCCATGGTGCTGCATGTGGCCCGCCGCGCGCTGCAGGCCGGCGCGGGTGAGGTATGGGTCGCCACTGACGACCAGCGCATTGCCGACGCCTTGTCCGGCCTGGAAGAAGTGAAGGTGGCGATGACCGCGGCTTCGCATGCCTCCGGCACCGATCGCCTGGCCGAATGCGCGCGCATCGCCGGCTGGGCGGATGACACCGTCGTGGTCAACCTGCAGGGCGATGAGCCGTTCGCACCCGCCGCCGGCATCCGCGCCGTGGCAGCGGCACTGGTGGAAGGCAGCGCGCCGATGTCGACCCTGGCCACGCCGGTCGAGGACGCGCACACGCTGTTCGACCCGAACGTGGTCAAGCTGGTGCGCAACGTGCGCAACGAGGCCATGTACTTCAGCCGTGCGCCGATCGCCTGGCACCGTGATGGCTTCGCCCGCAGCCGCGAGACCCTGCCCGAGGGCCACCAGTGGCTGCGCCACATAGGCATCTATGGCTACCGAGCCGGCTTCCTGCAGCAGTTCGCCTCGATGCCGCCGGGCACGCTGGAACAGGTGGAATCGCTGGAGCAGTTGCGCGTGCTGGAAGCGGGCTACCCGATCGCCGTGGCGATCTCGCCTGAACCCTTCCCGCCGGGCATCGACACCCCTGAAGACCTGCGGCGCGCCGAAACGCTGCTGCAGGCGATGGCGGCGCGATGAAGCTGCTGGTCGTCTGCCTCGGCAACATCTGCCGCTCGCCGATGGCCGAAGGCGCGCTGCGCGCCCGCCTGGATGCCTCGGCGCTGGCCGGGCGGGTGCAGGTCGATTCGGCCGGTACCGGCGACTGGCATGTGGGCCAGCCACCCGACCGGCGTGCGATTGCGTGCGCAGCCGGGCATGGCGTGGACCTCGGCGGCTTGCGCGCGCGGCAGCTGCAGCCACAGGACTTCGACGCCTTCGACTGGATCCTGTGCGCCGACGAGGCCAATCTGCGTGATGCCGCGCGCCTTGCCACCGCCGCCCAGCGCGAGCGCCTGGCGCTGTACCTGCCGTGGTCGGGCGGGCAGGGCGAACGCGCGATTCCCGACCCCTATACCGGTGGCAGTGATCATTTCGAGCAGGTCTGGTCGCTGGTCGACGCCGCTGCCGAACGTACCGTGGCACGCCTGTTGCATCACGCCCACTCCGGCATAATCGGGCCATGAACATCCAGCCCGTCCCGGACCTGCCCGAGTTCGCCGCCTGGCTCAATGCCGCGCCCTGCACCCTGACCGAACTGCGTGGCCGGCCGGTCGCGCTGTTGTTCGTCAACGCGGCTTCCGCGTGGAGCGCGCAACGGCTGGCCGAGTTCAGCCAGTGGCTGTCACGCCACCCCGGCAAGTTGCAACCCCTGGTGCTGCAGGTACCGCGTTTCGATTTCGAGCGTGATGCCACGGCTGCGTTGAAACTGCTGCGCCGCCAGGGCCTGACCATGCCGGTGCTGCTCGATGCCGATTGGGATGGATGGCGCCGCTTCGGTGTCACCGCCTGGCCGACCATGGTGTTGCTGGACGCGCAGGGGCGCGAACAGCAGCGATTGATCGGCCAGGGCGTGCCCGGCGAGCTGGAGCGGGCCCTGAATGCCCTTTGCGAGGGTGCGCCGTCGGCCCCTTCGCGCGGCGGCAGCGAACTGCACCCCGAGCCGCGCCAGGCGCTGCGATTCCCCATGGGGCTGGCCGTGAACCAGGAACGGCTGTACATCGCCGACAGTGGCCACCACCGCATTCTGGAATGCAGTCATGGCGGCCGTGTGCTGCGTCAGTTCGGCCTGGGCACCGCCGACTTCATGGACGGCAATCTCGCCGAAGCCGCTTTCCACCGGCCGCAGGCGCTGGCGCTGGAGCGCGAGTCGCTGTACGTGGCCGACACCGGCAACCACGCCGTGCGCCGCATCAACCTGCTGACCGGCCTGGTCGACACCCTGTGCGGCAACGGTCGTCCGGGTGCTCCCGAGGAAGGGCCGGTGGCGCAGCCTCGGCAGGTGTCGCTGGATCATCCGGTTGGCCTGGCCATCGCCGAAAACCAGCTGCACATCGCCATGGCCGGCGACAACCGCATCTGGAGCTATCACCTCGGCCAGCGCAGCCTGCAGTGGCGTGCCGGCAGCGGCGCCATCGACGAGCGCGACGGCAGTGGCCACCTGGCCGCGTTCGCCCAGCCCACCGCCGTGGCCGTGGTCCAGCAGGTGCTGTACGTGGCCGACGCGCTGGGGTCTTCGGTCCGTTCGCTGCAGCTGCGCGGCGATCTGGTGCAGACCCTGGTCGGGCAGGGCACCTGGCGTTTCGGTGAAGACGATGGCCCGCGCGCGCAGGCCAGCCTGCAGTTCCCGCAGGCGATCGCGTTGAGCCCGGATGCGCCGTTGCTGTGGATCGCCGATACCGGCAATGGCCGCCTGCGCACGTTGCGCCTGGGCGGCGGCGAACTGACCACCCAGCCATTGCCGCGGCGCCTGCACGGCCCGGCCGGCCTGGCCGTCGGTGCCGGTGCCGTATGGATCGCCGAGACAGACTCCCACACCGTACTGCGTCTGGACCCTGACAGCGGCGTACTCAGCGAAGTGCCGATCAGCGAATGACCGTTGTTCCCGTCCCGTCCTTCGATGGCAAGGCATTCGCGGCCCAGCTGAGTACCGCCCCGGGCGTGTACCGCATGTACGCGGCCGACGATACGCTGTTGTACGTCGGCAAGGCCCGTGCGCTGCGCAACCGCGTAGGCAGCTATTTCAACGGCAGTCCGAAGAACGCGCGCATCATGTCGATGCTCTCGCAGATCGTGCGCATGGACGTGACCGTGACGCGCTCGGAAGCCGAAGCGCTGCTGCTGGAAAACCAGCTGATCAAATCACTGTCGCCGCGCTACAACGTATCCCTGCGCGACGACAAGACCTATCCGCATGTGCTGCTGACCCGCGAGGACTGGCCGCGCATCGCCCTGCATCGTGGCCCGCGCGCCATTCCTGGGCGCTATTTCGGGCCGTATCCGGGCGTCACCGCGGTGCGCGAGACGCTGAACCTGATGCACAAGCTGTTCAAGCTGCGCAGCTGCGAAGACAGCGTGTTCCGCAACCGCTCGCGGCCCTGCCTGCAGTATCAGATCGGGCGCTGCAGCGCGCCCTGCGTGGAACTGGTGCCGGCCGCAGACTATGCCGAGTCGGTGCGCCGCGCGGCGATGTTCCTGGAGGGCAAGAGCGATGAGCTGACCCGGGAGCTGGGCGAGCAGATGCAGGCCGCCAGCGAGGCGCTGGAATTCGAGCAGGCCGCGCGCCTGCGTGATCTGATCACGTCGTTGCGCAGCATGCAGACCCGCCAGTACGTGGACGGCCGTGCGGCCGACCTGGACGTGTTGGCGGTAGCCATGCAGGGCTCGCAGGCCTGCGTGATGCTGCTGGCCTTCCGTGATGGTCGCAACCTGGGCACCCGTCCGTTCTTTCCCCGCACCAACGGCGAGGAAAGTCCGGACGAAGTGCTGGCGGCCTTTGTTTCGCAGTACTACATCGAATTCGAGCCACCGCGCGAGATCCTGCTCGACCGCGAAATTCCTGATGCCGACTTGATTGGTTCGGCGCTGTCGGCCTCGGCCGAGCGCAAGGTGCAGTTGAAGTGGAACGTCCGTGGCGAGCGCGCCGGCTACCTGGAACTTGCCAGCCGCAACGCGCAGTTGACCCTGGCGACCGAGATCAACAGCCGCACCGCGCAGCACGCCCGTAGCGAAGCACTGCGGGTAATGCTGGGGTTGGCCGAACCGGTCAAGCGAGTGGAATGTTTCGACATCAGCCACACCATGGGTGAAGCCACCGTGGCCTCGTGCGTGGTGTTCGACGCCGCCGGCCCGGTGCGCGCGCAGTACCGCCGTTTCAACATCAGCGGCATCGAGCCGGGCGATGACTACGCCGCGATGCGCCAGGCCATCGACCGCCGCTTCCGCCGCGCCGTGGAAGAGCAGGGCGTGCTGCCGGACGTGCTGCTGATCGACGGTGGCGCCGGCCAGCTGGCACAGGCGCAGGCGGCGCTGGCCGATCTGGGCGTGGAAGGCGTGCTGCTGGTGGGTGTGGCCAAGGGGGTGGAACGCCGTGCCGGCCACGAAGCCCTGGTGATGCCCGATGGTCGCGAACTGCGCCCGGGTGCGGCCGATCCTGCTCTGCAGTTCATCCAGCAGGTGCGCGACGAAGCGCACCGCTTCGCCATCACCGGCCATCGCGGGCGCCGGCAGAAGGCCCGGATGACCAGCAAACTGGAAGACATCCCCGGCATCGGGCCGCGCCGGCGCGCCAGCCTGCTGAAGCATTTCGGCGGCCTGGTCGGCCTGAAAGCCGCCGGAGAAGCGGAAATCGCCAAGGTGGAAGGCATCAATGACGCCCTCGCGGCGCGCATCTACGCTAACCTGCACGGGTTGGCCGCGCCGGATCCGGCCGAGTAGAGAGAGAATAAAGCAGCATGACGTTGACCCTGCCCACCTGGCTGACCCTGTTGCGGATCGTGATGATCCCGGTGCTGGTGCTGGTGTTCTACCTGCCCTACACCTGGACCAACTTCGCATCGGCGGCGATCTTCGGCCTGGCCGCGATCACCGACTGGCTCGATGGCTGGATCGCGCGTCGCTACGGCCTGGAGTCGGCGTTCGGCGCCTTCCTCGACCCGGTCGCGGACAAGCTGATGGTGGCAGTGGCGTTGTTCCTGATCGTGCAGGGGCATCCGACCCCGTGGATGGCGTTCTGGGCGGCGGTGATCGTCGGCCGCGAGATCGCGGTGTCGGCGCTGCGCGAGTGGATGGCCGAACTCGGCCAGCGCGCCAAAGTGCGCGTGGCGATGATCGGCAAGGTCAAGACTACTGCGCAGATGGTCGCGCTGCTGTGCCTGCTGTATTCGGTGGCGCCCAACGTGCCGATCAACGACATCTGGATGGGCCCGCCGGTATTCCATATCGGCGACTGGACCCTGGCCATTGCCGCAGTGCTGACCCTGTGGTCGGGCCTGCAGTACCTGCACGCCGCCTGGCCCAGCCTGCGTGACGACGAGCGCGCCGCGCGCGAGCGTTCGCGGCAGAAGAAGCTGGGCAACGGCTGAGGAACTACCGGTGTCGGCTCCCTTTCCGCAGGAAAGGGCTCTGACACCAGGGACACCTCCATCCACGCATGGCGTGGATCTACTGGGTATGCGTTCTACGCGGGATCCCTCATCCACGCATGGCGTGGATCTACTGGGCATGCGTTTTACGCGGGATCCCTCATCCACGCATGGCGTGGATCTACTGGGTATGCGTTCTACGCGGGATCCCTCATCCACGCGTGGCGTGGATCTACGGGAATGTGGGTCTGCGGTAGATCCACGCCATGCGTGGATACGCAATGTCGGCCGCCCCGCAAATTCCTGAAAAAAAGCGCTTGACGCAATCCTTGGAATAGGTAAAATTTCGCCTCCCAAGCGGGAATAGCTCAGTTGGTAGAGCGCAACCTTGCCAAGGTTGAGGTCGCGAGTTCGAGTCTCGTTTCCCGCTCCAAATTCAAGAAAAGCGCTCCCGAAAGGGGGCGTTTTTCGTTTGCGTCCAGCGCGCTTCATACCCACTTCACCGCCACTCCATCGCCTCACCATTCGGAGGCTCGATGCTGCATCTCCCTTCTCAAGTGGTGATGCCGCGATGCCTCACACTCCCGCTGCCTACGACTACGACGTGATCATCGTCGGCGCCAGTTTTGCAGGTGCTGCCTGCGCACTCGCCGCCGCCCAGTACGGCCTGCGCGTCTGCGTGCTCGAACGCAAAGCTGACCCCGGCGAGCGCCTGCATACCACCGGCATCGTGGTGAAGGAGGCCATGCAGCACACCTGGCTTGGTCGCATGCCCGAACAGCTGGTGCAGCGCGTGGCGCGCGTGCGCCTGTACGCACCGAACCTGCGCAATGTGTTGCTGGCCGCACCGGGCTACTACTTCCTCACCACCGATACACCGAACCTGATGCGCTGGCTGGCCAGCGAACTGCGCGCCAGCGGCGTGGACCTGCGGCTCCAGCAGTCGTTTACCGGAGCTTGCCGCGACGGCGACGCATGGCAGGTTGAAGGGGTGGGGCGCACCGCGTATCTGGTCGGCGCTGACGGTGCACGATCGCGTGTCGCGCAGCGCATCGGCCTGGGCCAGGTGCGCGACAACCTGTACGGCGTCGAGCGCGAGTTTGCCGGCGTGCAGCTGCCGGAAGGCGACGCCTTGCACTGCTTCGTCAGCCGCCGCTTCGCACCCGGCTACATCGGCTGGGCCGCGCAGAATCCTACCGGTGTGCAGGTGGGGCTGGCGCTGCGCCACGATCCCGAACATGTCCGTTCGCCGGATATCGAGGGTTTCCTTGAACATGTGCGCGACGTGGTAGGCCTTCCTCGCTCGGCCGAGGCTGCCGGCACCCGCGCGGGGCTGGTGCCCTGCGGGTTGCCGGATGGCCCGATCACTGCGCCGGGCGTGATCCTTACCGGTGATGCGGCGGGTGTTGTCTCGCCGTTGTCGGCCGGCGGCATCCACTCGTCATGGCGGCATGGCTGGGCAGTCGGAGATGCAATCGGCCTGCATCGGCGCGGCAAGGGGCCAGCCGCCGAGCAGGTGGCGCGACAGGCGGCGCCCACCTTTCACCGCAAGCGCGTACTGCGCTGGGCCATGGACCATCTGCAGCGGGACTGGCCGGTCGACGCGCTGCTGTGTACCGGCCCGGTGCGCCGGCTGGCCGAACAGATCTACTTCCACCGACGGGGCGTTCGGGCCTGACCCGGAAGCTGAACGCTGGCCGGTAAAAGGGCTGCAGAATCCTGTTGACGCCGTGCAGCAATATCGACACAATAGCGCTCCTTCGACGCAGGTCGAACGGAATCTGCGGGAATAGCTCAGTTGGTAGAGCGCAACCTTGCCAAGGTTGAGGTCGCGAGTTCGAGTCTCGTTTCCCGCTCCAGATTCAAGAAGAACGCTCCCGAAAGGGGGCGTTTTTCGTTTTGCGCGCCGCCATCCGGATACAGCCTCGCTAGCGCGGGATGCCCCGGCTCGCACTGCACCAGGTGCGCACGTCCGCACGGTCGAAGCCGGCGCAGGTGTTTTTCCGCGGGATGTACAGATAAGGCGCGTCGGCCTGGTAGGTGAAGTGGTAGTAGTAGGTCCGGTCCTGGCCATACAGCCAGTAGTTCGACGAGCCGTTGTTGATCACGTAGGGCTCGAAGGAAAAGATCGACGACTGCGCGGGAATGAAGTTGCTGCGGTCCATCAGCAGCATGGTCGCGTTCGATGCCAGTGGCGTGGCCAGGCAGATCGCCATCGTGCCCACGACAAGCACGGCCATGAAGATGCCGAGCGCGCGGCAAGGACTTAATTTCAAGCGTATAGCCTGCCGGTAGGAGCGTTCAGGCCAATGTGCCGCAGCGCCCGCGAACAGTCCAGCGTTCAGCTTCGCGGCGCCCGTGAAAGGCTGGGGAAAGGCCGAGGGTTCGCAATGCAGGCACCGCATACGCGCTGTAACGCAGCTCCGACTGATTCTCCATGTCCACTCCACAATCGCGGCGTAGCCTCCTCGGCTTCTCTCTCCACGAAGGTGGGCGGGTGGCCAGTTGTTTCACTTTCACCGCGGCGTCCGTCAAACGGTATGCCGCGCTCCCGCGCATCATCGTAGCTGCCGGGGCGGTGCTGACCAGCACGATGCTGGCAGGTTGCATGTCGGTGCCGGTTCCCGATCTGCCCGATCGCACTCCAGTGGTCTGGAATCAAGCCGCCCCTGCGCAGGGCGTCGCGGTCGATGCGCGGCAGTGGTGGAAGGTGCTGGCCGATGCGCGCTTGAACGCACTGGTGGAAGAGGCGATCGCCGGCAATCTGGACCTGCAGCAGGCCACGCTGCGGCTGCAGGCGGTGCGTCTGGTGTCGGGCACCGCCGATGCGCGCTTCCGTCCGGAGATAACGGCCAGTGCAAAGCAGGTGCAGGACGCCGCCGCGGTCGACACTTACTTCCACGCCGGTGTCGAAGCGATCTGGGATCTTGGCTTGTTTGGCGCAGCGGAAAGTGCCCGATTGAGCGCGCAGGCGGCCAACGGAAATGCAGAAGCACTGCGCAATGCCGCACAGGTGGCGGTGATCGCAGATGTAGTGCGCAGCTATCTGGATCTTTCCGTCGCGCAGGCGCAGGCGGATCTGTTGGGCAAGCAACAGGCCGTTGACGCACGCGGCGAGCAACTGGGGCTGGTGCGGCAGCGCCTGCATCTGGACGAGCCTGGCGAACTGGATCGTCTGCGTGCGCGGCAGGCTGCCACACGCGCTGCCATTGCGCAGGCGGATGAAAACGCAGGCAACGCCGCGCGTGCGCTGGCGCTGCTGCTGGGGCGCGATGGGCCGGATCCGGCCTGGAATGCCTACCGCACGCCACCGCACTTGAGCACCTTCACCCTGCAGCAGGTGCCGGCTGATCTGCTACGCCATCGCCCGCAGATCCTGCTGGCCGAGGCCGATGTGCTGCAGGCCACCGCCGAAAAGGGCAGCGCACGCGCGGCGATGTTCCCGAAACTGAGCCTGGGCGGCTCCATCCTGTACGCCTACAACCTCACCCAGAACGCACGCTCCAACTCCGATTCCAGCCCATCGATCGGTCCCTACATCGACATTCCGCTGTGGGATTGGGGCCAGCGGCGCGCGCGCTACCAGTCCGACGACAAGCAGCTGGATGCGGCGTTGCTGGGCTATCGCAAAGCCGTGCTGCAAGGCGTGGCTGAAGTGGAAGGCGCATTGGGCAGCCTGGCCCGCCAGGACAGCAGCATCCAATCGCTGCAGGTGGCCGATGAAACTGCCCGGCAGCAGGTCGCGCGACAGGCCCGGCAGGTGCAGCTTGGCCTCTCCAGTGAGTTCGACGGGCTGGAAAGCCAGCGTGCGGCGTTGTCCGCGCATGCCGATCTGATTGGTGCGCAGGGTGCGCGCGTGCTCGCCTTCGCATCGCTGTATCGCGCAGTGGGCGGCGCACCCTTGCCGGTCGAGCCAGAAGGCGACGCGCAATGATCGCGCTTGCCCGCAAAACGCTGGTTTACGAGTGGCGCAGGTTCCTGCCGGTGGTGCTGGCCATGTGTTTCGCCGGTGTGCTGCTGATCGTGCAGGCAGCGCTGGTGCTGGGCATCTTCGGCACCGCTGCGATCTACGTGAAGGCATCGACCGCCGATGTCTGGGCTGGCTTTGCCGGTACGCAGAGCGTGAACTACGGCCATGCGATCAGCGCGGATGTTGAAAGCCGGCTGCGCATGGACCCGGATGTCACCCGCGTCGAGCCGTACGAATGGGTCGATGGCGAGTGGCGCTCCAGCGCGCAGGGTACCGGCAACGTGTCGGTGTACCTGTCCGGCATCTCGACGGCGAACGACGCGATGATGTTCTCGCGCATCCTTTCGCCTGACCTGCGTGCGCAGTTGCGCGAACCCGGGGCGGTGATCGTCGACAGCGCCGACCTGGACACGCTGGGCGTTGATCTGCGCAGCAACCAGGCCTGGATCAACGGCAAGGCCGTGCGTGTGGTCGCCGCGCAACCCGGCCTGCGTGGTCTTGGCGGCGTCAACGTGCTGGCATCACTGGATACCGCGCGTGCCATCGCCGGAACCGACCCGCATGAAGGCAGCACCTATTTCGTGGCGGGCACGCGATCCCCGGAGCTGGCCGGTCGCGTGCGCGATCGCCTCAACGATTCAACGGGCCGCGCTACGCCTGTCGAATTCTGGACGGCCCCGGAGTTTGCCAGCCGCTCGCAGCAGTACTGGCTGTTCGACACCGGTGCCGGCATCGCGGTGCTGTTCATGGCGGTCATCGTCTGCTTCGTCGGCGCGGTGATCACCAACCAGTCCTTCGCGGCGGTGGTGGCCGGGTCGGTACGCGAGTACGCCACGCTCAACGCGCTCGGTGCAGGCCGCTACGCGCTGGCGCGGGTGGTGTTCGAACAGGCCGTACTGATCGGCGGCGTCGGCATGCTGCTGGCCGCAGCCTTCAGCACGGTGGTGCTGTTGGCGGCGCAGACCCAGCGCGTGCCGGTACAGCTCACGCCGATGGTGGTTCTCGGCTGCGTGGCGCTGGTCGCGGTGATGGCCATGCTGTCGAGCATCATGGCGGTGCGCAGCGTCGTCCGTTCCGATCCATCGTTGCTGTTGCGTTGAGGGGCGACCGATGAAAAACACCTCCATCACGTCCCCGACCCTGCGTGCCGACGCACTGGAAAAGGGCTTCGTGTCCGGCGATGTGCACGTTCCCGTGCTGCGTGGCCTGTCACTGGACATCTATCCTGGCGAACTGACCCTGGTGTCGGGTCCCTCCGGCTGCGGCAAGAGCACGCTGCTGTCGCTGATGTCCGGACTCTCCACGCCCGATGGCGGCCGCGTGCATGCGCTTGGCCAGGACGTCAGCCATATGACCCGCAGTGAGGTGGAGCGCTTCCGCCTGCATCATGTTGGTTTCGTGTTCCAGGGCTTCAATCTGTTCCCGGCGCTGACCGCGCTGGAGCAGGTGCAGCTGCCGTTGGGCTATCGCGGCATGCGCAACCGTGACAGCGAGCCGCTGGCGCGGCAGGCGCTGGACGAGGTCGGTCTCTCGCATCGCAGCCACATGCGCCCGGCGCAGCTGTCCGGCGGCGAAAAGCAGCGCGTGGCGGTTGCCCGTGCGTTCGCCAAGTCACCAACGCTGATCTTCGCCGATGAGCCCACCAGTGCACTGGACGCCGAGAACGGCCAGCGCGTGATCGACATCCTGCACCGCTATGCACGCGCACATCAGGCCACGGTGTTGTGCGTAAGCCACGATCCACGCCTGATCCGCCATGCGGATCGGGTGATCGCCATGGAAGACGGCACGGTCCGCGATGACCGCCGCCAGAACGAAACCGTAGAGCCCAACCGATGACCAGAATGCCGCCGTTGTTCTCCCTCAGCATCTCCTTGGGCGCGGCATTGCTGCTGGGTGCCTGCAGCAAGGACGCACCCGTACCCGCACAGCCGGCCGCATCCACGTCCACCAGCGTGGACAAGGTGGCCGTCGCCCGCGGCATCATCGATGTGGAAGGCGGCCTGATTGCACTGGTCCCAGCAATGGATGGTTCGGTCAGCACCGCGCCGGTGAAGGAAGGGGCGGTGGTCCGCAAGGGCGATGTCCTGCTCACCGTGGATGGCGCACTGCTTGAACAGGAAGTAGGCATGGCCAACGCCGATCTCGCGCTGGCTACCGACCGACTGAAGGGCAGCCAGGCACAGCTGCGCGAGCTGGAGCGCAACGCCACGCGTCTTGCCACCGGCGCCAGCGAAGGCGTCTCTTCCAACCAGCAGGCCGACGCGGCAAAGCAGCAGCTGGCTGGCGTTCGCGCCGATGTCGATGTGGCTGGGGCGCAGGTCGAGATGGCCCAGCACAAGCTGGAGCACGCCAGGCTCAAGCTGCGGCAGATGTCGCTGACCGCGCCGGATTCCGGCACCGTGATTGGCCAGGTGCCGGGCGTCGGGGCATTCGTGCAGGCCGGCAAGCCGGCGATTTCATTGCTGCCGGCGCGGCCCCTGCAGGTGCGCGCTGAGTTGAGCGCCGCCTATGCCGATACAGTGCAGGTGGGCATGCGCGCGACGGTGGTGATCGATAGCGATGGCACCGAGGGCAAGCCGCTGCCGGTGGCACGCGTGGTCCGCATCAGCCCGGTGTTCGCACCGGCACGGCTGCCGGAGGATGCAGGGCGCGGCGTGGCCAAGGTGGTGGAGTGCGTGCTGGAGTTCGAGAGTGCGGCAAAGGCGCGCGTCGGCCAGCACGTGCGGGTGGAGTTCCGGAAGTAACTGCGCCGCTCTCTATGAGTCTCTATGAGCGCGCGCGGGCTGCCTGCTTCCTTCTGGCCAATGCCCGCCACGCACTGACCAGCGACACCACGCACAGCGCCAGCAGCAACCCCACGTCCAGAAGCAGCAACCACAGCAGGTGCATTCCCTGTACCGGGGGCTGGTGCATCATCGATGCCAGCCACGGGAAGGTCCACGCCAGCAGCAGCACGACGGCGATCAGCAGTCGCAGCCACAAGCGATCGAACTTCCAGGGGCGCACGATCAGCGCAGCGATCACCAGCTCGACCGTACTCAACAGCGCGAACACGACAACGCTGCTGGTGGGGTAGGGCAGGGTTCCGCCATTGAAGTGCCGCAACATCCAGTAGTCCGGCGTGAAGCCTGCATTGACCAGTGCAGCGATCACCGCCAGCCAGGTGAGGGCGACAAGGAGCCAGAACAGGCGGACATGGCGAGGTCTCGTGGCCGGGTTCATCGGGTAGGCTGGCTGTTGACGGCGTGAAGGAATTTCGACACAATAGCGCTCCTTCGACGCAGGTCGGAGAATCTGCGGGAATAGCTCAGTTGGTAGAGCGCAACCTTGCCAAGGTTGAGGTCGCGAGTTCGAGTCTCGTTTCCCGCTCCAGATTACACAGGGCCCCGGTTGGGGCCTTGTTTTTCTCCCGCCACGGCAAGGCGGGGCACGTTGAGCCACAAGGCTTTGCGCGCAGTCAGAAAAGTGAAAAGTGTTGTGAAATGGCTGGTGTGTGTCCCGGGCTTCCGGTACCATGACGGCTTATGCGGGAATAGCTCAGTTGGTAGAGCGCAACCTTGCCAAGGTTGAGGTCGCGAGTTCGAGTCTCGTTTCCCGCTCCATGTTCCGACAGGCCCCATCGCGGGGTTTTGTCATGTCAGGGGCGTCGTTCCTGATCGCAGTACGTTGGCCTCATGGCAGAGTGGCTATGCACCGGATTGCAAATCCGTTTACAGCGGTTCGATTCCGCTTGAGGCCTCCAATTGAAAAGCCCTGATTTCGATCAGGGCTTTTTCTTTGCGCGCAATCCGGCGCCGGCAGGCTGTACCAAAATGCACATGCGACCCGGCGGGGGCGGCTGCTAACGTCGCCGCACTTCTCTTCAGCAGTGGTGACCGCAGTGCGAAACCTGGCGATCCAGCAGGCCGTGTACATCCCCCTCGGCGCGATGCTGGCACTGATCGCTTTTGCATTCACCGTGCCCGGCTACCACTCGCTCTCGCAGCACCTCAGCGAACTTGGCCTGCTGCCGGGGCTGCAAGCCAAGGCGGTGCAGGCCGGCCCGGTGGCTAGTGGCTCGGCCATCATCCTCTTCAGCCTTGCGTTGCTCGCCCAGGGCCGCCGTTTCGCGCTCACTGCGCTCACCTCCACCCTGTTCGGGGTGTCCATGGTCAGCAATGGCGTCTTCACCATCGGCAGCCCCATGCATGGCCTCTATGGCATCGGCATCTTCTCGATCCTGACCCCGCTGCTGTTCCTCGCAGAGCTGGGCCCACAGGCGTCAACGCGGATGGCATGGTTTGCGCGCGCCAGCTCGCTGCTGGGCATGGCCTATCTGTGGCTGATGATGTCCGGCTTCGATCCGGAGCCCTATCGCGGCCTCACCCAGCGCCTTGCGCTGCTGCCGGCGTTCGGCTGGTACACCCTGGCGGCGCTGGAGCTGCGTTCATTCCGGCGCTGATTCGCCGGGCGTGAGGGCATTTGCCCGGACACACGATCAGTCGTAGCGTATGGCCAAACGGGCCGCAGGGCCCGGGACAGGAGGTCTTGGCATGAACATGAAACCTGGCATCGCGCTGGCGTTGCTGCTGGTCGCGCCGCTGGCATCGGCGCAGGTCTACAAGTGCAAGGGTGCGTCCGGTGAGACCACCTACTCGCAGAACGCCTGTGCCGCGGGCGCGGAGCCGATGAAGCTGCGCTCCAACCGCGCCGCATCGGAATCGGTTGGCGAGCTTGCCAACCGCACCGCGGTCTACCGCACTGCCGAAATGAATGACGCCGGCATTGCCGAGCGCAACTGCCTGCAGAGCGAGCAGTCGCGCATCTATGGCCCGTTCGAATCGCGCAGCCAGGCGGTCAATCGGCAGGTGGCCGATCTGAACCGGCAACTGGCTGCTGCCAGCAGCAATCTGGCCGGCGCCACCAGCGAATCTGGCATCCGCGCGCAGATTTCCAGTCTGCAGCAGTCGTTGAGCTCGGAACGGACCTCGGCCGACAGCCAGATGTCGACAGCGCGCGAGCGTTGTTCGAGCGCGCGTCGCGACCGCGAAAAAGAGGTGCACGAGAAGTACTCGAACGCGCCAGCGTCTTCTTCCTGATCGCAGCTGTCATGCAGTCAGCTGCGAAGGAGCGTCAGCACGGAAATTGCGCGCCACCGGAATGGTGGTGCCCACATAGTGGCGGAACAGGTAGATCAGCGGTGCCCAGCGCTGCACGTCGATATGCTGGGTACCTGCAATGGTGATCGCCTCGTGTGCATGTACCCGGCAGATCCGTCCTTCGACGATCATGAAGCCCTGATCCTGCGTTCCGCTGGGTCGATGCGAGGCAAGCAGCGCGACCTCCACCTGCAGCGGGCATTCGGCGATCGCCGGTGGTGCAACCTGCACCGAGTCGACGCGGGTGAAGCCGCCCAGTGCGAACTTGTCACGCACATGCACGTAGCCCCTATCACGCTTCGAATCCGGCACAGGGGTGCGCGCGGTGGCGCGGGCGATGGCTTCAACCTGCGTCGCCTGGGTGGCCTCGGCAAAGTTCAGGACGCATTCGCCGCGTGCCAGAAGATTGCTGCAACCCTGGCCCTGTTCGCCGATGCCGAGCACCACGCGGTCGGCCAACGCCCAGAATGAAGAAAGCGGGCTGATGTTCGCGCTGCCGTCTTCGTTCAGCGTGGTCATCAGCACCACCGGCGTTCCCGGATAGAGCACGGAGGGAGTGATACAGCGGCGTTGGATGTCTTCTGCTCGCATGCTGGAAGTTGTGGGTTGCGGGCGATCACTGTGCCCTGTGCAAGCGCGCGGAAGCTTCGATCCAGGTCGAATGATGCGTGGCAGGACGCATGCCACAATGCGGCCATGGTCCAGACCTCCCGCGCTTTCATCAATGTCGGCACATTGGTCGGTGACCACGCACGCGCGGCCATGCTGTTGACGTTGATGGATGGCCGCGCACACACGGCATCCGAGCTGGCTGGCGTGGCCGGCATCTCGCCGCAGACGGCAAGCAGTCATCTGCGGCGGTTGCTCGATGGCGGCATCCTGGCCGTGGCGGTGCAGGGACGCCACCGTTATCACCGGCTCGCCTCGACCGAAGTCGCCGACATGCTGGAAGGCATCCTGCGTTTCAGCGATCAACGGCCGCCGCTCTCTCCACGAAGCGTGCGGGTCGATGCCGGCTTCCGCCGGGCGCGTACCTGCTATCGGCACCTGGCCGGTGAATACGCCGTCGCCATCTCCGACCACCTGCTGAGCACCGGAGCGATCACCGCGGCGGCAGACCACTGGCAGATCTCGGCTCATGGCGCCGACGTCCTGCGCGCCGTGGGCGAGCCGCTGGCAGAGCTGATCGCGCGATCACCGCAGGTGAAGCCCGAGCGCTACTGCCGAGGGTGCCTGGACTGCACCGAACGTCGCCCGCACATGGCCGGCATGGTCGGCGAAGCCCTGTTGGAGAGCTTCCTGCAGAACCGCTGGCTGCATTGCCTCGAGGGGCGTCGCGAACTGCGGCTCACACCCGCCGGGCAGGAAGCGTTCCGTAGGCTGTTCGAGCTAAGCACCTGAGACCCACCATGTGCCCCTGTCAGTCTCAGCCGGCCACGACATGGCGACGGGGTATGGTCGAGTTCTGGTCTTCGGGAGCAGCAATGGCAGGCAAGGACATGAGGGGCTGCATGCACGATGCAGCTGGCGGGCAATGAGCAGATCCACCGCAGATGTGCGCTGGCTTACATTCCGGTTGAAGAACGGGCAGTCCATCGGCCCCGATCAACTGAAGGACGGCTGGGTCCTCGCCTCGGAGAGCCGTCATTGTGATGTGCGCCGCGAGCGCATCGAGGGCGCTGGCGTGGTCTATGCGCTGTATGGCCCGCCGGATCTTCCGTCGCCCCGCCGCGCCGAGCTGCGCATGCGCGACTTCCTCATGCGCTCCGGGTATACCTTCACCATGGGTACGCTCGGCCACTGATCCGTTCGGCCATTGCCACGCTTGGATCTGTCGCCGGTGCGGACGGCACCGACAGCAACGGAAGGCGCGAACCGGCTCCCGGGCTGGGAGCCGGCCGGAGTGCAGGTCAGGGCGACGGGCAATCCGTTTCCCTGCAGAGGCGATACTGGAGGTCGCACTGTGCAGAAGTGGGGCCACCGGGATTATGGGTGGCACGCAGGCACTGCTGATACTTCAGGTCGCAGAATTCGCAGGTGCCGGCAGCGAATGCGAAACCTGAAACTGCTACAGCAAGGAACATCATGGTCTTCAAGGTCGTCTTGATCATCACGTCAGTCCTTTGTCTGCCCTTCAATGGGCGAGGCAACAATAGCAGTGGTTGCCCGGCACGCCTGGTGCGCTGCGGCAAGGTGCGGATCACAACGACGTTCTTGCTGCCCTCAGCGCCTCGACTACCTGTGAATCCGTAAAGCCGCAGTGGCCTTCGCCCACCACAGGCAGGACGCGCAACAATGCCGTTGCACCTGCGCGCCTGGCCAGTTGCGGATACACCGTCTGCATGCGCGGCACGATGCTCGTGTCATTGTTGTTGAACTGGATCACCAGCGGTCGCCTGACCGCGCCGGTCAATGCCAGCTTGCCGCGCATATATCGCTGTGCCAGCGTGACCGCCGCGCGCCGCTGCACGCCTGCGTTGAACGCGTTGTCGTCACCGAATCCGCGGTAGACCGTCGCAAGGTTGCCGACCGGCATGCCGCCAGCGCGCTTCGCCAGTTCGTGCAGGATCATCGCGTGCAGGCTGATCGTGCCCGGCAATGCCTCGGCGCTTACCTGCAGCCGTGTGGCCAGTTGCGCAGCGACGGCCGGTCGAGTCTGAAGCGCGGCAGCGATGCCTTGATACAGCGGCATCTGCGATAGCGCCGCCGCTTCTGCCGATGCCAGCCCCTGGCGGGGCAGCCCTTCGGCCTCGGGGAAGAAATAATCGAACGCCACCAGTGTGGTCAGCAGGTCATTGGCCAACTGCTCGCCGGGCAGGTTGGCGCCGCACAGCGACACGCCGCCGCTGTAGTGCTGCGGCAGGCGTTCGAGGGTGGCGATGGCTACTGCGCCACCCATCGAAAAGCCGAGGATCCAGGTGCGATGTACGTCCTTCAATTCGGACAGGGCCTGCACGCGCAGGCGTTCCATGTCGTCGATCGCATCTGCCACTGCCCAGCCCTGGCTGCCATAGGCGCTCTGGGCAACGGCGTAGCCCGCTGCAAGCAGGCCGGCGGTGCTGTCGTTGGCCGGCATCGGTGAAGGCTGCGGCGAGCCGACTGGCTCATAGCCATGCGCCAGCATCACCAGTTCACCGTTCCAGCCGGCGGGCACGTCCAGGCGCCAGCGTGCGCCCTGCAGTTCGCCGCTGGAGGTGCGCGGCGTGGCTGCGGGCGCGGCAGACAGCAGGGGGTGCGGCAGCAGCAGGGCAAATGCCAGGGCGAGTCGGTGGAGCGTGCGTGTCCTGGGCATCGCTGGGGCGGGTGTGGTTGGCATTGGCTTTGCCCCTCGGTGCGATCAATTGCCGGCTTGCCGGCAGGATGTGTCGCTTGTATAGCGCCGCCCCGGCACGGCGGCCAGTGCCGCGCACAGCAGGGTCGAATCCGATACGATCTGGCATATCTGTCTCCTTTCGTTTGACCTGGAGTCCCGTCATGGCCGATCGTCTCGCCATCCTGCTCGAACGCTTCGCAGTCACCGCCTCGGTGTTCCATGCCGGCGCGCTGTGTGGCATCAACAGTCTCGAAGGAGAGGGCGAGGCCGGCCAGCTGCATCTGGTGCGGCGCGGTCCATTGCAGGTCAGCCATGGCGGGCAGACGGTGCAGGTCGATGTTCCCAGCCTGCTGCTGTATCCGCGCCCGATGCCGCACCGCTTCCATACCGATCCCCAGCACGGCGCCGACATGGCCTGCGCCAATCTCCATTTCGAAGGTGGCAGGCTCAACCCGATCAGTGCGGCGCTGCCCGATTTCATCTGCCTGCCCTTGGCCGATCTGTACGGCGGCCATGCCGCCCTGGAGCTGCTGTTCGAGGAGGCATTCGAGCAACGTTGCGGTCGAGCGGTGATGGTCAACCGCCTGTTCGAGGTGGTGATGATCCAGGTGCTGCGGCAGCTGATGGAGGGGGGCGAGATGCGCGGCGGCCTGTTCGCCGGGCTCGGCCACCCACGCCTGCGGTTGGCGCTGGTGGCGATGCATGAGGCACCGGCCCAGGCCTGGACACTGGAGGATCTGGCTGACGTTGCAGGCATGTCACGCAGCGTGTTCGCCGCCAGTTTCCGCGAGGCCATGGGAACCACCCCCGGGCATTATCTGCAGGGGTGGCGGGTCGGCCTGGCGCAGCAGGCGTTGCGCCAGGGCCGACCGTTGAAACGGATCGCCGACGAGGTCGGCTATGGCAGCGAGGCGGCGTTGTCGCGAGCGTTCAAGGCGCACACCGGGCAATCGCCACGGCAGTGGCGGGGGCAGGCGCGCGTCGCTGCCGGTTGAGTGTCACCCCAGCGCGAGCCGGGTCAGCTTCATGCCGGCGAACAGCCCGGCCAGGCCCAGGGCTACCGAGCCGCCCGCGTAGAGTGCGGCCAGGCCATGCTGGCCCCGCTGCAGCAGCAGGCCGGTTTCCAGGGAAAAGGTGGAGAACGTGGTGTAGCCGCCAAGAATGCCGGTGGCCAGCAGCAGGCGCAGTTGCGGCGAGGCGCCGTTGCGCAGGGCAAATGCCTCCACCACCACACCCATCAGCAAGGCGCCGCTGATGTTGACCAGAAAGGTCGACCAGGGCCACGAACTGCCGACGGCGACGCGGGCGCCGATCAGATTGCAGGCGTGACGTAGACAGGCGCCGACACCGCCGCCCAGGAATACCAGCACATAGTTGTTCAACGTCTGCATTGCTTGCCTCGAGTGCGTGTTCGCAGGTTCGACGGCGTACGCAATGGCGGGCAATGCCTGCCATCGACGAACGCCGGGTTCGTCGCAGCAGGAGCCATCAGCCATCTCAGGCGGTTATCGGGGGAGCCCCATCCCCATCGGCAGCCATGCTACCAGCGCGCGATGGGTCAGGGCAGGGCAGTCATCACCACGCGTGCGACCTTGCCGCGGCTGACGCCCTCCATCAGCAGGTCATGGGCCATCAGCCCCAGCGTGGCCTCACGCCGGTAGCCGACCTCCAGGCCTCGCTCGGCAAGGATGTGGGCGACCAGCTCATAGGCCGCTTGCCAGACATCCAGATGGGCTTCGCTGGGCATGTGCATGTAGGCCGTGCCGCGTTCGCCGACACCCCGTCCCAACGGGCCGAACAGCAGCTCCCGCGGGTCCAGCTTCACCGCATCGGCGATGCGGAACAGCTGTTCGGCTTTCACGTGGTTGGCTTTGACGTGGTCGTTGAGCCAGTTGCTGACCGTTGCCGTCGTCGTTTCGGCGGCACGCGCCAGGTCGGCCGGGCGTGCATGCCCGGCGTCCTTCATGGCGACCGCGAGTCGTTGTCCAAGAGTATTCATCTATGCAAGCCAGCTTAACGCGTGGAATCGAAAGAGGCCTTGGCGCAAGAATAAGTTTGATGATGAAAGGGATCGAAAATGGACGAATTCTGGAGCAAGCGGCAGGTCCGCACGCGGCTGGGCTTTTCCACCGACGCAGAGCTCGCCAAGCTGTTTGGAATCAGCAGATCCGCTGTCTCGCAATGGCCCAGAGGCTTTCCCATTCCGCCGCTGAGGCGCTACATCCTGCAGCAGCGGTACCCGGCGCTGTTCCCTCTGGATCAGGACCCGAACGATGAAACCGCTTGAGATGCGTCCAAGGCTGTCGCAGACAGACCGCTAAGGTCAATTTGCTAAGCATGCTTAGCAATATAGGCAGAATCGATCGCCCCCGCTCGCAGCGATGGCCTGATCTGTGATGGGCACCCGGGTTCGTTGGCGAGCAGTGTCGACATCGGCACGGAGATTCCCGATCCCCTTCGTCACGGCCTTTCATGAACGATTAATAATTTCAATCGCGAAAGTCGTGCCCTGTAATTGACGTGTCGTGAAATCTATGACTAATTGGCATCAACCGGTTGTGAAGGCCGGGAGTCTTTCAGTAGCTCGCAAGTGAATTGGTCGACCGTCAACGATGCAGAACAAGTCAAACGGAGGTCGTATGGAATACGGCATGCATGGCTTGGCTGAACGGGTACGCCGCGAACTGGAAGCCAGTTATCACAAACACGGATGCGGTCCGGCGTTCTGGGATACCTACCAGCAGGTGCTTGATCGTCTGGTTCCGCAGGGGACCGGGCGGACCGATGTCACCAACGAAATGGCGCTGATCATCGAACAACTGGGCATCGTCCGTCGCGCCCAGCTGGTACCGCCGCGCCCGGGCGACCCGGGCTGACTCAGAACAGGCGCCAGACGCCACAGGCCAACAGCGCCAGCAGCATCGATGCGAGGACAGTGGTGCGGGGGCGCCACCACCGGCGCGGCTGGCCTGCCATCACCTGCGGGCTGCAATAGCGCACCAGGCCGGGACCGAAGCCCGCCTGATGCTGCTGCCGGGTGCAGGCTTCCAGACAGGCGCCGCAGGCCAGGCAATCGGCCTGTGGACCATGGCGGATGTCCAGTTGCATCGGGCAGGCGCGTACGCAGGCCATGCAATCGATGCAGTCGCCCAGCCGATCCGCACTGAAGGTCGGCATCGGTCCGGCCAGCAGTGGATGTGCGGCACGGAAAACGTAGTCCTGCGCGGTGGTCGGGTCGAGCAGGCCACGACCGCGCCCGAGCACACCGCCCAATGCCGGCGGGCGGGCGCCGCGTGGCTCGCCACGGCGTGGGTCATACAGCATGCGCGGGGTGTGCGGGTCGGTCAGCAACGGCTGCATGCGCGCGAACGGACAGAGCGATCGGCACACCTGTTCGCGCAGGAACCCGGCGTTGCCCCAGGTGGCGCCGGCATAGAACAGCACCCAGAAGGTCTCCCAGCCGCTCCAGCTGCCATCGAACGCGCCGGCGACCAGTTCGCGGATCGGACTGAACAGTCCTACGAAGGTGATTCCGGTCCACAGCGACAGCAGCAACCAGACCACGTGGGTGAGCGGCCGCGCTGCCTGCGCGGGCAGGACGCGGGCCAGGGCCTGCGCGATCCCATCGAAGGCCCGTGTCCACAGTGTCTGTGGGCAGGCATGCCCGCACCACACGCGGCCGGCCAGATGGGTGAGCAGGGCCAGACCCACCGCCATCACCGCCAGCAGGCCCAGCAGCACGCCGATGTCATCCGGCCACAGGGTCCACGCGAACAGGTCGAAGCGGCGCGCGTTGAGGTCCAGCAGCAGGGCCTGCCGCCCATTCCATTGCAGCCACGGCAGGGCATGGAACAGGATCAGCAGTGCCAGGCCCAGCGCACGGCGCCAACGCCATGGGTGCGGTGGCGGGCTAGTGGCGACGCTCATCCCAGTGGCTCCTCATCCTCTTCGCTCGGCATCGGCCGCAGCAGGTAGCCGGTCACCGCGCTGGAAAGTGCGGTGACGGCCCAGAACATGAAGAACCCTGCGGTGTAGCCCAGCTCACGGCTGATGGCCGTACCCGGGAAGCTGATTGCCTGCAGCCGCAGTGGATCGACGAAGGCGAAGAACACCACGCACGCCAGGCCGGCGGCGATGAAGCTGGGCCACAGGACTGCGCCCCACTGCTGGATACGCCGCTGGCGGCTGGAAAACGGTGTGTTCATGCGGGTTCGGGTTGAAGAAGAGGGCGGCGCGTATACTTCGCCGTGGTTGGCGCAGCATCCGCAGGGCATGCTTCCTGCAAGCGTGCCAGCCTAGGTGCGCCCCCGTGCGCTGACATTGATCTGGATCAACAGTAGTGGTGGCGGCCTGCGGCACACTGCCGATCCGCATTTGGTGCCCTGATGAACGCAACGCCCAAGACCGATATTCCCGTTGCTTCACCAGAGCTGTGCAGCGAGGAGGAAGTGACCCGGCTGGTTCACGATTTCTACGCGCGCGTGCGTGACGAGGAGCGACTGGGGCCGGTGTTCGAAGGTCACGTGAAAGACTGGCCGGAACACCTCGCCCAGCTCGTGGATTTCTGGTCGGCGATGCTGCGCGGGACGCGCCGGTTCAAGGGTTCGCCGATGTCCAAGCACATGGCGATCGATCTGGAAAAGGATCTGTTCGACCGCTGGCTGGTGCTGTTCCACATCACCACGGCGGAATGCAACAACCCGCCGATGCAGGCGCTGGCCGACGATGTGGCCGCCCGCATCGCCGAAACCTTCTGGCGCCGCTACCAGATGCTGCGCTGGCCGCAGGTCATGCTGCCGGTGCTGGGCGCCCCCGCCAAGGATTGATCTGGGTCAAGGCGCACCGCCTGGCTTGGCGCGATGCTGGCGCCATGGACACGTTCTCTCCCGCTGCCGGTGGCCTGGCCTGGACCTTCGATCCCGATCTGCTGCGTCGGCATGACCGGCCCGGCCCGCGCTACACCTCCTATCCCACCGCACCGCACTTCCACGACGGCTTCGATGCACCGGCGCTGCGCCAGGCGATCGCCGACAGCAACCCGCTGGCGCGTGCGTTGTCGTTGTACGTCCATGTGCCGTTCTGCTCCAGCCCCTGCTTCTACTGCGGCTGCAACCGGGTGATCACCCGCGACCGCGGGCGTGGCCACAGTTACGTGTCACGCGTGCTGGCCGAGGCAGACCTTTTGGCACCGCAGTTCGCCGACGGCCGTGAAGTGATCCAGCTGCACCTCGGCGGTGGCACACCGAATTTCCTGGATGCCGATGCGATGACTGCGCTGGTCGAAGGCCTGCGCCGGCGCTTCGATTTCAGCGATTCATCGCAGCGTGATTTTTCCATCGAACTGGACCCGCGCTTCATCGATACCAGTGACGTGGCGATGCTGGCTCGGCTCGGCTTCAACCGCGCCAGCCTGGGTGTGCAGGATTTCGACCCGCAGGTGCAGGAATCGATCAACCGCGTGCAGGGCGTGCGGCAGACACTGGACATCCTGCGCGCGTGCCGCGACAGCGGCATGCGTTCGGTCAACGTCGATCTGATCTACGGCCTGCCTGGGCAGAGCTTGGAGGGCTTCGGCCGTACCCTGGAACTGGTGCTGGCGCTGCGTCCGGATCGACTGGCGGTGTACGGCTATGCGCATCTGCCACACCTGTTCCGCGCGCAGCGGCAGATCGACGAAAGCCGCATGCCTTCGCCGGAAGACAAGCTCGCGCTGCTGGGCCTGGCGGTGGAGCGCCTGTCCGCAGCCGGCTACCAGTACATCGGCATGGACCACTTCGCATTGCCGGAAGAGGATCTGTCGCGTGCCCAGCGCGCCGGCCAGCTGCATCGCAATTTCATGGGCTATACCACCCATGCCGACACCGATCTGATCGGTCTTGGCGTAAGTGCGATCAGCCATGTGGGTGCCACCTACAGCCAGAATCCGCGCGACCTGCCGTCGTGGGAGAACGCAGTGGACCAGGGGCAACTGCCGGTCTGGCGCGGCGTCGCGCTCAGTGCCGACGACGAGCTGCGTGCCGAGCTGATCCAGCAGTTGATGTGCCAGGGTGAAGTGGACGGAACGTCACTGGCGCAGCGCCATGGCATCGACTTCGAGGCCTACTTCGCCGAAGACCTGCAGGCCGTGCAGCGTCTGCAGCAGGATGGCCTGGCCGAGTACCGCGACGGCGTGGTGCGCACCAGCGAGCCCGGACGGCCGTTGCTGCGCCTGCTGGCGATGTGCTTCGATCCCTATCTGCGTGTCGCCCAGGAGCAGCCTCGCTACTCGCGGGCGATCTGAGCGCAGGCCTCAGCGATTGCCAGCATTGCGACGAGCAGCCATGCCGCCGCTGGTCGTGGTGTGGGTGTGGCCGACGTCCGTGCGCGAGGTCGAGAAATTCCTCACAGCTACAGGCAATCATATTGGCCGGAGGTGAGACGCTTGACGAAAGGGTTGGAAGCAGCTTCTGCGACAACAACACCAATTCATTGACAGGCAAAAACTATCGAACCTTATATGGGAGATGGTACGACGAGAACGTGGGCGTACAATGCCTTTATGGCACGGAGGTCTGAACTATGAAGACCAGCATTCTCACCGCCCTGTCGGCGTTGGTGATACTTCATGTGGTGCCCTTGCACGTGCGAGCGGTGGGCACGGATCTATCCATTCCGAAGCCCTCAGAGCCAGCTTCTCGTGAAGACCAGAAGGCTCTGTGGAAGAAGGTGGAACAACTCTCATTTGCCGCCGTGGCGGGTGCGGAAAGCGTCAAGCGTGCTGTTGCGCTGGAGCAGGACCGTCTGCCTGACGGGGAAGTATCCGGCCTGGCTATAGGTGACCGACTCACCGGAACAAATGTTGCGCTACAACTCGATCCTGCGGGAAAGCTGGAAGAACTCTCATTCGACCTTCGCGGAGGCTGCATCTCGACGCGAACTCTTCTGTCGCAGTATCCCAATCTGCTTGTTCTTCAGGTTCCGCACGACCCGCAGGCCAATTCGCTTGTCGGCACCACTATTGGAGGTGCTCTGGCCACATTCACAATGGCCTCGGGCCCCGGACCATGCGCGCTCAGCGTGACCGTTCAGACGGTTGAGATGGCCAAGGCGCAGCTTCTGCTGCGTTGAGGTAAAAGCGCCGCCGGTAGTCGCATGACGGCGGCGCCCAACGCAGGACGCAACTCGGCCTCGCGCTCGGGAACCCACTTCGCAGCTTCCTGCTTTGTGTGTTTGGTAGTGGAGTCGCGAACGCCCGCCACGTAAACCTGCACGCGCCACTTGTTCCCTGATCGTTGGATGCTGCCCATCGCCGCATCATATGGGGAAACTCTGGGGAGAGTAGCCGGGCAGGTCCGGGCAGGTCCGGGCGAATCGGGGTGTGTGCGGATTCTTGTGCGAGTCCAAGCGGCTGATTCTTTGCCGATTTTTGGCGAATCGCTGTAAACGCGAAGTCTCCCTGGAACGTGCAGTGGTGCCCGGAGCCGGAATCGAACCGGCATGGGGTTTCCCCCGGCGGATTTTAAGTCCGATGCGTCTACCAGTTTCGCCATCCGGGCCTGCAGCGCGCGCCGATTGTAACGGAATCGCCGCCGCTGCCGCCGGCTAACGCTGCTTTTACGCAGTCGGGCGCGGGGCTGGGTACAGTCCGCCAACGTTTCCGGGAATGGCGATATGCGTGCACGTGGCAAGCGATGGATCGGATGCAGTGCCGTGCTGGGGCTGATGCTGGCGATAGGCCCGGCCGCCGCGCAGCAGGCACCAGCGTCCACTGGCCCGGTGGTGGACATGGACACGGTGCAGGTGACCGGTGAACAACCCGGCCCCGGGCTCTGGAAGGTGACCGCTCCACAGGGGCATGTGCTGTGGATCCTGGGAACGGTCTCGCCGTTGCCAAGCGGCGTGCAATGGCGCTCGGATGAAGTCGAACGGACCATCGCCGGTGTCGACCATGTGCTGGGCGATCCGGGTTTCAGCCTCGATGCGAAGATCGGTGTGTTCAAGGGCCTGACCCTGCTTCCGCTGGCGATGAAGACCGCTCGCGATCCGCAGGGGCGCACGCTGGATCAGATCCTGCCGGCGGCAACGTACGCACGCTGGCTGGGGCTGAAACAGACCTACATGGGCAATGACCGTGGCGTGGAAAAGGACCGTCCGCTGGTGGCCTCCGGTCGCCTGTACCAGGCGTTCCTCAAGCGCAACGGCCTGCGTGACGGCAAGCAGGTGAAGGAAGCGCTCGGGCGCGCCTACAAGGCCCGCGATCTGACGCCGGAAGATGTGCAGGTGAAGCTGAAGGTCGACGACATCCGTGGCACGTTGAAGGAACTGCAGGCCACCGAAGTCGATGACCGTGCGTGCTTCGAACGCACGCTCGACACCGTGGAATTCCAGGCGCCGGTGTTGCGTGAGCGGGCCAATGCCTGGGCACTCGGCGATGTCGCCGCACTGCGTCGGCTGTCGGGCTCGGCGATGGCCCAGACCTGCCGCGAACTGCTGCAGGATTCGGCCTTCGTGCGCAGGCGTGGCTGGAGCGACATGCCACAGCAGGTGCGCACACGCTGGCTGCAGGGCGTGGATGCGGCGCTGACCCATCACGCTGGCACGTTCGCGACGGTGCCGGTCAGCCTGCTGCTGGGCGAAGGCTATCTGGATGCACTGGTGCAGCGCGGCTACCAGGTCGAGGCGCCGCCGGAATAGCCAACGCTTGAAGTCCTCGTGCTTCCTGTCATATTCCTCTGCACTCAGGAGGGGAGTGATGGACATGCCATTGCATGCGTACGCCTATGTCAGCACGGCCAGGGAGGGACTGGACGTGCCTGAGCTCGATGCGCTGCTGGCCGATGCGACCGCGTTCAATCGCATGGCCGGAGTGACCGGGGTGCTGATGTTCGATGGCAGCCGTTTCCTGCAGTACATCGAAGGCCCACGCGATGGGCTGGCCTCGGTGCACGCGCGCATCGGCAACGCGCGGCGCCACGGCAGCATCACCCAGCTTGCCGCAGGCCCGATCCAGAGCCGCTGGTTTCCGCGCTGGACGATGGCCAACCGGCAGGTGGATGCGGCGACGCTGGCCAGCATCGTGGCGGCCCCGTGGAATGGTTTCAGCCTGGAGCAGAATCCCCCGGATCATGGCTTCTGCCTGTTGTTGCGGGCCTGGACGGGAGGGCACGGCGAGCTCGAGCCGGCCGCCGTCAGCCTTGGATCCTGAGTCTGGCGTGGTCTGGCGGCGCTGCCGCGGTTAATCTTGTCGGCATGTTTGCCTGCACCCGGACCCTCGCATGACCCACTGGACACCGTCGCCAGCTGCTGGACGCCGCGCGTGAGCGCGCCGATCGGCGCAGCACAGATGCCGTCCCCGGCCATCATCGGCCTGGGGTATGTCGGGCTGCCGTTGGCGGTAGCTTTCGGCCGGCAGCTGCCCACGCTGGGGTACGACATCGACGCTGCGCGCATCGCCGAACTGGCTGGCGGGCAGGACCATACGCTGGAGATGGAGCCGGACGAACTGGCCAGCGCGTCGCTGCTGCGCTACAGCAGCGATCCGGCGCAGCTGGACGCCTGCAACGTGTACATCGTCACCGTGCCCACGCCGATCGATGCCTACGAGCAGCCCGATCTGGAGCCATTGCGCTCGGCGACGCGACTGATCGCCAGCCATCTTCGCGCCGGTGATCTGGTGATCTACGAATCCACCGTCTACCCAGGCACCACCGAAGAAGTCTGCGTACCACTGCTGGAGCAGGGCTCGGGCCTTCGCTTCAACGAGGATTTCTACTGCGGCTACAGCCCAGAGCGGGTCAGCCCTGGCGATCGTCAACGGCGCCTGGCCGACATCCGCAAGATCACGTCCGGTTCAACGCCACAGGTGGCTGCGGTGGTCGACGGCCTGTACCAGCGGATCATCACCGCTGGCACCTTCCCGGTGCCGTCGATGCGGGTCGCCGAAGCGGCCAAGGTGGTGGAGAACATTCAGCGCGACGTCAACATCGCGCTGGTCAACGAGCTGGCATTGATCTTCGACCGCCTCGGCATCGACACCCAGGATGTGCTCGACGCGGCAGGCAGCAAATGGAATTTCCTGCCGTTCCGTCCGGGGCTGGTGGGAGGCCACTGCATCGGCGTGGACCCGTACTACCTGTTGCACAAGTCCGAAAGCGTGGGCTACCACCCCGACCTCATCCATACCGCGCGGCAGGTCAACAACCGGGTGGGCGAACATGTGGCCAATCGTGTGTTGGCGATGCTGGCCGAACGCGGTCGCTCACCGGCGCACTCGCGCATCCTGGTGCTGGGCGTGACCTTCAAGGAGGACTGCCCGGACCTGCGCAACAGTCGCGCGCTGGAACTGGCCCAGCGGCTGGCCGACGGCGGCGCGCAGGTGGACGTCAGCGATCCGTGGGTGGGGCCGGCCGCACTGGCGGACGAGGGTGTGAACTGGCTGGCTGAGCCGACGGCGGGGAGCTACGACGCAGTGGTGCTGGCGGTGGCTCATGAGAGCTTCAAGGCGATGGACGATGCCCATATCCGCAGCCTGCTGGCGCCCGGTGGACTGGTCTACGACGTGAAGTCTGCCTGGCCGCGCAGCGTGGTCGACGATCGCCTGTAGGTGCTTGCGCGGTAGACTCGGGGGCAGTTGCAACCGAGGAACGCCATGCACCGGTATATCGTCTACCTGCTCGCCATCCTGATGTTTCCGATCTGCCTGTGGCTGGCCACGATCTGGCCGGCCTGGTATTGGGGCGTCGGCCTAACAGCTGCGATGGTGGCGCTGGGGACCTGGGACCTGCTGCAGAAGCGCAGCACCCTGCGCCGCAATTATCCGGTGATGGCGCACTTCCGCTACGGCTTGGAATCCATCGGCCCGGAGATCCGCCAGTACTTCGTGCAGAGCGATCTGGAAGATGTGCCGTTCTCGCGGCAGCAGCGCGCGCTGATCTACCAGCGTGCCAAGAACCAGATGGATACGGTGCCCTTCGGCACCCTGCGCAGCACCTATGCGGTGGACTACGAATGGATCAACCATTCACTGGCGCCGACCACCATCGCCAAGCACGATTTCCGCGTGCTGATCGGCGCGAACTGTGCCAAACCCTATTCGGCCAGCGTGTTCAACATCTCGGCGATGAGTTTCGGCTCGCTGTCGGCCAACGCGATCCGCGCGTTGAACGAAGGCGCGCGCCGCGGTGGCTTCTACCACGACACCGGCGAAGGCTCGATTTCACCGTATCACCGTGAGATGGGCGGCGACCTGGTCTGGGAGATCGGCTCGGGCTACTTCGGTTGCCGTGACGAGAAGGGCGGCTTCAGCGAGGAACGCTTCGCCATCAACGCCGCGCTCGAGCAGGTCAAGATGATCGAGATCAAGCTGTCGCAGGGCGCCAAGCCGGGCCACGGCGGCGTGCTGCCGGCGCCGAAGGTGACGGCCGAGATCTCGGTGACGCGTGGCGTGCCGATGGGCGTGGACTGTGTTTCTCCGTCACGCCATTCGGCGTTCTCCACACCGGTTGAACTGCTGCAATTCGTCGTCCGCCTGCGCGAGTTGTCCGGTGGCAAGCCGGTCGGCTTCAAGCTGGCCATCGGCCACCCGTGGGAATGGTTCGGCATCGCCAAGGCGATGCACGAGACCAGTCTGCTGCCTGACTTCATCGTCGTCGATGGCGCCGAAGGCGGCACCGGTGCGGCACCCGCCGAGTTCGTCGATCACGTGGGTGTGCCGATGCACGAGGCGTTGCTGCTGGTGCACAACACCCTGGTTGGCCTGGACCTGCGCGAGCACATCCGTATCGGCGCGGCCGGCAAGATAACCAGCGCGTTCGATATCGCCCGCACCATTGCGATGGGTGCTGACTGGTGCAATGCAGGGCGCGGTTTCATGTTCGCGCTGGGCTGCATCCAGTCGCTCAGCTGCCATACCGGCAAGTGCCCGACCGGCATCGCTACCCAGGATCCGGCGCGCTGGAAGCATCTGGATGCACCGGACAAGGCTACGCGCGTGTACAGCTTCCACGAGCACACCCTGCATGCGCTGAAGGAGCTGCTGTGTGCGGCAGGCTTGAATGATCCGGCCGAGCTTGGCCCGGAACACATCCTGCGCCGGGTGTCGCCGGTCGAGATCCGTTCGCTGGCTTCGTTGTACCGCTACCTGGAGCCGGGCGAGCTGCTGCACAAGGTGCCCGACCACGCGGTGTTCCATTCGTTCTGGGCCGATGCGCGCAGTGATTCCTTCCAGCCGCCGCCGAAGATCCAGGCGCTGCGGGCCAGCAAGTCGCGATGATCGCGTAGTAGAGCCGAGCCGGTGCTCGGCTGTACGAAAGCCAGAAACATACGGAGGCTGCATGCAGTTCAGGACCGGCACCAACGATGATGTAAGCACGCTGTGGGCCCTGCGAACGCGCTGCGTACGTGAGCTGTGCAGCAGCCACTATCCGCCAGAGGTGATCGCGCCGTGGTCGGCATCGCCACCGCCGGTGCAGTATTCGCGGCTGCTGGGGCAGGGTGGCTGTGTCGTCGCCGAGGATGATCGGGGCGAGGTGCTGGGTTTCGGTGTGCTCGATGCCGAGGGCAACGAGATCGACGCGCTGTTCGTCGATCCGGCTCAGGGCGGGCAGGGGATTGGCCAGGCGCTGATGCAGCGGTTGCTGGCCCTGGCCGATCCAATGCGCGAGGTGGTGTTGTCGGCCTCGCTCAATGCCGTGCCGTTCTACCAGCGGCAGGGCTTCGTTGCCGAACGCGAGGAACTGTATCCGCATCCCAGTGGCGTGGCATTGGCTTCGGTGAAAATGCGCCGGGCAGCCTGATGTGCCCGGCGCTACCGCACGTTGATCAACGCGTGGCCAACCACGCCGTTACGCCCTCTGCCGCGCGCCGTCCGCTGGCATAGCACGCCGTCAACAGGTAGCCACCGGTCGGGGCTTCCCAGTCCAGCATCTCTCCCGCGCAGAACACGCCCGGCACGGCACGCAGCATCAATCCATCGGTCAGCGCATCCAGGCGCACGCCACCGGCCGTGCTGATCACCTCGGCCATCGGTCGCGGGCGCAGCAGGCGCAACGGCAGGCGCTTCAATGTGGTGACTACGGCGGACAGATCGTTGCCGGCATCCTTGCCCAGCGTTTCGAATACCAGTGCGGTCTTCACGGCGTCCAGCCCAGCCTGGCGGCGCAGGTGCTCGCCGAAGCTGCGGCCCTTGCGCGGCTGCGAGAGATCGGCCTGCAGGCGTGCCTCGTCGCGGCCCGGAACCAGGTCCAGCCACAAAGTGGCGTGGCCGTCGCGGTTGATGGTGTCGCGCAGGTCGGCCGACAGGGCGTAGATCAGGCTGCCTTCGATACCGTACTCGCTGGCCACGCATTCTCCCTGCAGCGAGCGGGGCTCACCGTCCAGGCCATGCCAATGTGCGACAACCGGCTTCAGCGGCGCGCCCGCATGGCGCTGTGCGAAGAACGGTGTCCACGCCACGTCGAATCCGCAGTTGGCCGATTGCAGCGGCGCGACATCCACGGCGCGGGCCTGCAATACCGGAACCCATGCGCCGTCGCTGCCGAGCTGCGGCCAGCTTCCGCCACCCAGCGCCAACACGGTCGCGTCGGCGCGCACGTCCAGCACACCCGTCTCGGTGGCAAAGCGCAGTGCGCCGTCTTCGCTCCAGCCCAGCCAGCGATGGTTGACGTGCAGGCGCACGCCCTGTTCCTTCAGCCGGCGAACCCAGCCGCGCAGCAGCGGTGCGGCCTTGCGGTCAACCGGGAACACGCGGCCGGAACTGCCGACGTAGGTTTCCACGCCGAAGCCTGCTGCCCAGTCGCGCAGCGCCTGTGCGTCGAAGCCGTCCAGCCATTGGCCGACGCTGGCGGCCTGCTCGCGGTAGCGGCTGTCGAACAGCGGACGCGGGTCGGAATGGGTGAGGTTGAGCCCACCCTTGCCTGCGATCAGGAACTTGCGGCCCGGCGAGCCCTTGGCCTCGTACAGATCAACGTCGATCCCAGCCGCGCGCAGCCTCTCAGCGGCAAACAACCCCGCCGGGCCGCCGCCGATGACGGCGACGCGGCGCGGCGGGCGTACTTCACTGCTGGACATTGAGCAGCTCGACATCGAACACCAGCGATGAACCCGCCGGGATCGGGCCGACCTGGCGGTCGCCATAGCCGAATTCCGGCGGAATCATCAGCGTGCGCTTGCCTCCGACCTTCATGCCGGCCACGCCTTCATCCCAACCGCGGATGACCTGGCCGGCGCCCAGCGTGAAGGTGAACGGCTCGCCGCGTTCGACCGAACTGTCGAAGGTCTTGCCGTGCTTGTTGTCGGCGCGCTCGTCGTAGATCCAGCCGGTGTAATGCACGCTGACCTTCTGGCCCGGCACGGCCTCGGCGCCGGTGCCGGGCTGGGTATCGATGCGCTCGAAAGCGGCGATGGTGCCTCCCGGGGGCGGGCCAGGCGGTTCCGACGAGCAACCAACGGCGGCGAGGGACAGCAGCAGGGGAAGCAGCAGGCGGCGCATCGGCGTCTCCGTTGGTGATGAGTCAAGGGCGGCAAGGTTAGCGCATCGGCGCCGGGTATCATGGGCACATGGCAAAACTCCTGCTCAATCTGCGCAATGTCGGCAACGACGAATATGCCGATGTCTGCACGCTGCTCGACCAGCATGGCATCGCCTGGTACCGCACCGAACCCAGCCCCTGGGGCATCTCCAATGGTGGCCTGTGGCTGCGCGAGGATACCGACCAGCCGCGTGCCAAGGCGCTGATGGCCGAGTACCAGGCGGCCCGCGGCGTACGGGTACGCGCCGAGCGCGAGCAGGCCCTGCGCGATGGTACTGCCGAGACCTTTGGCAGCCTGTTCCGGCGTCGCCCTGGGTTCGTGGTGCTGGTGCTGCTGGGGATGGCGGTGGCGGCGGCATTGGTGCTGTTGCCGTTCATGCTGCTGCGGGGGTAGGGGTGTTCGGCCGGGTTGCACCCGGCACCCGCAGAGGCATTCAAGCAACATCACAAGCGGCTTTCCGTGGGATGGCGGGGCAGTGTGGGCTTGCGGGGCCGCCGTGAACCCGTCCATGGGGGCTTGGTCGCCGCATCCATGCGGCTCACACCCCGCAAACCCACACTGCCCCGCCTTCGACAGTTTCCGGCGTCTGTAGATCCACGCCATGCGTGGATGAACGGTGGAGGCTGATACGGGGGCGGTCAGGCGGTAAAATGGCGGGATGATCGCCAATACCGCTGCTTATCATTTCGCCGTCATCGACGCTCCGCAGGCCCTGTGTGACCAGCTGCAGGCGCGTGCCGAGGCGTCCGGCCTGCAGGGCACGATCCTGGTGGCGGGCGAGGGGCTGAACCTGTTCCTGGCGGGGGCACCGTCTGCTATCGATGGCTTCTACGCGGAACTGCGTGCAGATGCGCGCTTCGCCGACATGCGGGTCAAGACCAGCTTCAGCGAGCACCAGCCGTTCGCGCGGCTGAAGGCCAAGGTCAAGGACGAGATCATCAGCTTCCGCCGGGACGATGGCCAGCCGCTGGACTACCCGCGCGCGCCGGCGATCGATCCCGCCACCGTGCAGCGCTGGCTGCGGCAGGGGCACGATGATGCCGGCAAGCCGGTAGTGATGCTCGATACGCGCAATCTGCAGGAGATCGAGTACGGCACCTTCAAGGATGCGCTGGTTCTGCCCATCCACAAGTTCACCGATCTGCCTGAAGCACTGGCGCCTCATCGCGAGGCACTGAAGGACAGCACTGTGGTCAGTTTCTGCACCGGCGGCATCCGTTGCGAGAAGGCAGCGCTGTGGATGCTCAACGACGGCATGGACAACGTGCTGCAGCTCGATGGTGGCATCCTCGGCTACTTCGAGGAAGTGGGCGGCGAGGGCTACGAAGGCCGCTGTTTCGTGTTCGACGAACGCGTGGCGCTGGATGCCGAACTGAAGCCGCTGGTGGACGAACCGCTGGCTGCGCCGCGCCCCAGCGCGTTCTGACCCGCCTTGTGTAGAGCCGAGCCCACGCTCGGCTGCTGTGCACCGGGGAAATGCAGCCGAGCGTGGGCTCGGCTCTACACAGTCCGGTGGCGCTGAATCCGTCCCACAGGAATCAGCGTCCCGCTACCGGCACTGGCCGCCGGGGCGGGGCGACCCCATCAACAGGGGATCCTGTGACGGAAAACCGCCTGATGATCCCATTGTCGATCCTCGACCTGGCCCCGGTCTGCGAGGGCAGCGATACCACTGCCGCCTTCGCCAACATGCTCGAGCTGGCCCAGCATGCCGATGCGCTGGGCTACCGCCGCTATTGGTTGGCCGAACACCACAACATGCCTGGCATCGCCAGTGCCGCTACCGCGGTGCTGATCGGCCATGTCGCCGGTGGTACGAAACGCATTCGTGTCGGCGCCGGCGGCATCATGCTGCCCAACCACGCGCCGCTGCAGGTGGCCGAGCAGTTCGGCACCCTGGCCTCGCTGTACCCGGATCGCATCGACCTGGGCCTGGGTCGTGCACCGGGTACCGACCAGCCGACGGCGCGCGCCCTGCGCCGCTATTTCGACAGCGCCGACCAGTTCCCGCAGGACGTGCGCGAGCTGCTGCACTACTTCGAACCGGTGCAGCCCGGCCAAGCGGTGCAGGCGGTACCGGGTGGCGGCCTGCGGGTGCCGACCTGGATCCTCGGTTCCAGCCTGTTCGGCGCGCGCATGGCCGCCTCGATGGGCCTGCCGTACGCCTTCGCCTCGCACTTCGCGCCCGATTCCATGGACGAAGCGCTGGCGGTGTATCGCCGCGAATTCCGCCCTTCGGCCACGCTCAAGCAACCGCACGCGATGCTGGCGTTGAACGTGGTGGCCAGTGACAGCGAGGCCGAATCGCGCCGGCTGTTCACCAGCCAGCAACAGAGCTTCGTCAATCTGCGGCGCGGCCGTCCGGGCAAGATCCCGGCGCCGATCGATGACATCGAATCGTTCTGGGAACCGCACGAGAAGCTGGGCGTGGAGCGGGCGCTGGCGTGCACCGTGCTGGGTGATCCGCAGCAGGTGGCCGACGGCATTGCAGCGTTCGTTGAACGCCACCAGCCCGACGAACTGATGCTTACCGCCAACCTGTACGACCACCGCGCGCGTCTGCGCTCGTTCGAGCTGGCGATGCACGCCTGGCACGCCCGCCACGCGGGCTGAACAATTGCGTCACGGCAATTTGCGGCGCAGGCGCGTCTGATGGGGACTCACACCTCCGGAGTCCCCCATGGACCAGTCCCGTACCGAACACATTGCCCAGCTGGCCGAACTGATCAAGGACGTGGAGGTGGCGATGTTCACCACCCGCGGTGTCGACGGGCGTCTCTACAGCCGCCCGCTCGGCACCCAGCAGGTCGCCTTCGATGGTGATCTGTGGTTTGCCACCGCTGCCGACAGCCCGAAGGTGGCGGAGATCGCGCTCGACCCGCGGGTCAACGTGGCCTATGCCTCACCGTCGAAGAATACGTATGTCTCGGTGGCGGGTGTGGCGCGCATTGTCGATGACCGCGCCAAGGTCGAAGAGCTTTGGTCGCCGGCGATGAAGCTGTTCTTTCCCGGTGGTCCCGATGATCCGAAATTGCGGTTGATCCGCGTGCGTGCGGAGACCGCCGAATACTGGGACGGTCCGGGCACGCTGCTGGGCTCGGCCCTTAGTTTCGTGTTGTCGGCCGTGCAGGATGAGCCGGCACAGTTGGGCGACAACGGCTTCATCGACCTGCGTTGAGGTGCCGCATCCACGCATGGCGTGGATCTACTGGGTTCAAGGTAGATCCGCGTCAGTCGTGGATGCGCGCGATCGAAAGTAGATCCACGCCATGCGTGGATGCACCCGGTCCGAAGTAGATCCACGCCATGCGTGGATGCACCCGGTCCGAAGTAGATCCACGCCATGCGTGGATGGGAATCGCGCGGTAATTGCCTGCGCTCAGAACCAGCGCTGGAACAGTTCGACGGTGTAACCCACCAGTTGCCCGGAACTGAAACCAAAGAACGCGATCGCCACCACTGCAGCCACCCAGTTGAACAACATCAGCGCACCGTCGCGCTCGAGCAGCGCCAGCGCGAACAGCAGCAACTGGAAACCGAACAGGTAGTTGGTGAACGGGATCGGCAGCGACAGCAGCAGGCCGAGCAGCACCAGCAGCAGGCCGCTGAAGGCGTGGGCCGGGGCAGGCGTCAGCAGCTGTGGCATGCGCGGCTTGAGCATGCGGTCGAGCCGGCGCAGGGCACCGTCGATGCGGTCCAGGAACCGGTGCATGGTGCCGCGCTTGGGCCCACGCCGGGCGATGAACCCAGGCATCCAGGGCCGGCGCATGCAGAACAGCATCTGCAGGCCGATCAGGATCACCAGCGGCCCGCTGACCGCACCGCCCAGCCCCGGGATGGGGATGAAGGCGGGCAGGATGGCGACGAACAGGAACACACCGAAGGCACTCTGCTGCAGGTCCTGCAGGATCTGCCCCAGCTTCATGTGCTGGGCGGGGTCACCGAAGGCGAACATCGCCAGCAGGGTGCGGATGCCCTCGTTGCGGTACTCCGGCGGCGCAGCGCCGGGGCCGGACTCAGGCGGTGAGCTCATCGGCCTGCTCGTCGGACAGGGTGCGAAGCAGCAGCTTGTCCACGCGCGCACCGTCCAGATCGACCACCTCGAAGCGCCAGCCGGCCCAGTCGAAGTACTCGCCCGCGTGCGGGATGCGGCCGAAGAAGTGGATGCACATGCCGGCCAGGGTGTAGTAATCGCCATCCTCGGCGTCGGGCAGGTCGTTGCTGCCGATCAGCTCGCGCAGATCCTCGATCGGCAGCGAGCCGTCCACCAGCAGCGAACCGTCTTCACGGGTCACCACCAGCGCGTCTTCGTCGGCATTCTCCGTCGCCTGCAGGCGGCCGACCACTGCGCCCATCAGGTCACTGATGGTCACCAGGCCCTGGATCTCGCCGTACTCGTCCACCACCAGCGCCATCGACTGCTGTTCTTCGCGGAAGATCTCCAGCAGCTTCATCGCATGGGTGGATTCAGAGACGTACAGCGGCTCGCGCAGGGTCTGGAACAGCGCGTTGTCGCCGCGCGCCATGCGCGTGGCCAGCGATTTCAGCTCAAGCACGCCGACCACGTCCATGTCGTTGTCGCGGTACACCGGGTACCGCGAGAACTCGTGCTCGGCCATGATCTCCAGGTTCTTGTCCAGGCCACCCAGTGTGTCCAGCCAGGCGATCCGGTTGCGCGGGGTCATCAGGCTGTCGGCGGTACGGTCGCCCAGGCGCATCACGCGGTTCATCATGTCGCGTTCGTGGCTGTCGATCACGCCGGCCTCGTGGCTCTCGGCCACCAGCATGCGGATCTCTTCTTCGGTGACCGACGCGACCTCGTCCTTGCCCAGGCCGAACAGGCGCAGTACCAGCTGGGTGGTCTTTGACAGCAGCCAGACGAAGGGGAAGGCCAGCTTGGCCAGCCAGCTCATCGGCAGCGCCACCAGTCCGGCGATGTCCTCTGAACGGGTCAGGGCCAGGCGCTTGGGTACCAGTTCGCCGAAGATCAGCGTGATGAAGGTGATGAAGGTGACCGCCAGCGCCTTGCCAACGGCACCGGCATAGGCGAAGCCCGGCATCAGCCCCTGGATCCAGCCGCCGATGGCCTCGCCCAGTGCTTCGCCGCCGAGGAAGCCGGTCAGCACGCCGATCACGGTGATGCCGATCTGTACGGTGGACAGGAACGCTTCCGGCTTCTCCGACAGCTCCAGCGCCTTGGCCGCGCGCTTGGAGGTGCCGGCCAGCTGCTTCAGCCGGCTCTTGCGCGAGGTCATGACCGACATCTCGGACATGGCAAAGAAGCCGTTCAACAGAACGAGCGCGAAGACAATCAGGATCATTTCAAACACGGGCATCGTCCCCGGTTGGTGACAGGGAGGGCGGGTGCTTGCGATGGCGGCAGGCGCTCAGGAACAGGGTCCGGCGCGGCGCTGGGGGATAAGGGTCGTCGTCCATAAGGTGCGCCCGAAGGCGCGCTGGCATCTTAGCAAAGGGCCGTGGCTGGGTGGCAAATGCCTGTTCAGTTTTGGGCCTCCCGGCCCCGAAAAGGGGGCAGGGATACCCGTGATGGTCATCTAGCCGTCATAATTCGCACTGGTGCCGTCCTTCCCGCGACGGCTGACAGGTTTCTCAATGTTCTCTCTGCAGACCATTTTCGGTTCCGGCAAACAGTTCTACACCCTGCTTGATGAGGCTGCCGTCGCGGCTTCCGATGCCGCCAAGGCACTGCATTCGATGCTGCGCGACGCCGATCGCCAGCCCGCCCTGGATGCCTTCAAGCTGGCCCGACTGCGCGAACGCGCGGCCTCGGACAAGATCAGCCAGGCGCTGGTGGACAGCTTCATGACCCCGATCGAGCGCGAAGACATCGAAGCGCTGGGCTCGGCCCTGTACAAGATTCCCAAGCAGATCGAGAAGTTCGCCGATCGCTATTCGCTGGCCACGACCCACCTGGAGCACATCGACTTCGCGCCCCGCGCGGCGATGCTCGAGCAGGCCGCTGGCGTGGTGGTGGAGATGGTCGCCGACCTGCGCCACATGAACCTGGACCGGATGACCGCGCTCAACGAGCGCCTGCGTTCGCTGGAAAACGAGGCCGACCGCCTGATGCTCGAGCTGTACCGCGACATCTACTCCGGTCGCTTGGACAACCTGCAGATGTTCCTGCTGAAGGAATTCTTCGAGATCCTGGAAAAGGCCATCGACCGCTGCCGCGAAGCCGGCGTGGTGGCCTACCAGATCGTGTTGAAGAACAGCTGACGGACGCCACAGCATGCTGACCCTCGTTCTGGTGGTGATCCTGGCCGCGCTCGTTTTCGAGTTCATCAACGGCTTCCACGACACCGCCAACTCCATCGCCACCGTGGTGGCGACCAAGGTGCTCTCGCCCGGTTGGGCGGTGATGCTCGCCGCGTTCATGAACCTGCTGGGTGCGCTGACCGGCACCGCCGTGGCCCTGACCATCGCGTCGGGCCTGCTCAACACCAACGTGGTCGATGTGACCCCGCAGGTGATCCTGTGCGCGCTGCTCGGCGGCATCATCTGGAACCTGATCACGTGGTGGAAGGGCCTGCCGTCCTCGTCCTCGCACGCGCTGATCGGCGGCCTGTGTGGTGCCGGCCTGGCCGCAGCCCACAACAACTGGGATGCGCTGATCTGGTCGGAACGCTTCGGCAGCTGGGCGCAGAACAAGGGCCTGCTGTGGAAGGTGTTCGTGCCGATGATCACCTCGCCGATTGCCGGCTTCCTGCTCGGCATCGTGGTGATGGTGCTGCTGTGGGCGCTGATCGCCGGCCTGGCCAAGATCGGCGGCGCGATCGGCCGACTGGCGCGCCCGCGCATCGTCAATGCGTTCTTCGGCAAGGCGCAGATCGCCTCGGCGGCCTACATGGGCTTCGCCCACGGCCACAACGATGCGCAGAAGACCATGGGCATCATCGCGATGACCCTGATCGGGGCCGAAGCGACCGGTGCGTTGAACGACCTGCCGTCGTGGCTGGCCTTCATGCATCCGGACGCGCACGCCGGTGATGGCATCGCCATGTGGATCGTGCTGACCTGCGCCGTGGTGATGGCCGCCGGTACCGCCTCGGGCGGCTGGAAGATCATCAAGACCCTGGGCCACAAGATGGTCAAGCTGCATCCGATCCACGGTTTCGCCGCGGAAACCAGCTCGGCCACCGTGCTGACCGTGGCTGCCCACTTCGGCATGCCGGTGTCGACCACCCACAGTATCTCGACCGCGATCATGGGCGTCGGCTTCGCCAAGAACCCGCGTTCGCTGCGCCTGGGCGTGATCGAGCGCATCGTCTGGGCCTGGATCCTGACCATCCCGGCGGCAGGCGGCTGCGCCTACCTGATCCTGAAGCTGTTCGAGCTGTTCGGCTGGGCCTGAAGCCCGAGGCATTGGGGTCAGAGCCCTTTCCCTACGGGAAAAGGATCTGACCCCGGCAAATCAAAAAGCCCGCCGGATTCCGGCGGGCTTTTTTCATGGCAGATCATTTCCCCGTATCCACGCATGGCGTGGATCTACTGCAGGTCGCGTGAACCTGTCAGCGACGGGGTGGGGTGGGTGTGCAGGACCGTTGGCGCCATGGATGGCGCCATCGAGCCCCCAAGGACGGGTTCACGGCGTGTCCTGCACACCCACCCCATCCCGCCGCCCTCCAGAGGCCGAGCCTTTGCCGTTGCTCTGGCCTCTGCGGGTGCCGGGCCGCAGGCCCGGCCCACACACCCCTCAATTACGCTGGAACAGCGCCTGCACATCCCTGCGGAACGCCGCCTGGCTGTCAGCCCTGCTGTAGAACATGTGCCCGCCTGGATAGCTGCGCACCTGCACGCGGTCCGGATTGCTGCCCATCGTCGGCATCTGGTCCACCGTCAGGATCGAGCCCATGAACGGGCACGACAGGTCATTCCAGCCATGCACGATCAGCACCTGCAGATGCGGGTCGATCGCCACCGCCTGGCGCAGCTGGGTCACTGCACCCTCGCGCAGGTCGCCATTGCGATCCCACAGACGGTTCACGTCGTAGTTCAGCGCCTGGTAGCGCGCATCCACCTTCCAGCCGACCTCGCGGGTGACGAAGTCGACCATCGCCGTGGTGGTCGGCGCGATGATGCTGTCCAGCAGCGGATCGTTGGCGCGCTGCTCCGGATCGTTCGGGAACGGATCGAATGCCGTGACGTTGGAGTCGTAGCGGCTGCCCAGCGTGCCCTTGTCGCGGAACACCTCGCGCAGGTAGGCCTGGGTTTCCAGGCGACCGCCAGCGCGGCGCACGAACTGCGGGTCAAGGCCGGTCAACTCGGCCACCCGGCGCAGCATCGCCTCGGTCGCCTGCGGATCACTGCGGCCCTTCATCAACGCAGTGGCGTAGTCGCCGCGGGTGTACTCGACCACCTCGCGCATCGCCGCGTCGGTCAGTTTGCCCTGGCGCTCCAGGTGCGCGGCCGCGATCGAGGGCAGGGTCTGCATCCACGCCATCGGCGAAACATCGGCGTTGTCTTCCAGGGTCGGGCTCAGGTACGGCGACACCAGCACCAGGCCGTTCATCGCCACGCCCAGGCGGGTCCGCAGGAAGTGGGTGATGCGCGGGCCGCGATAGCCGCCATAGCTCTCGCCGGTCAGGTACTTGCGCGCGCCCATGCGCTGGTTGCGCAGCAGCCAGTCGTAGATCGAGCGCGACAGGTACTCGATGTCGGCGCTGGGGTTGTACAGCTGCTTCTTCGCTTCGTCATCGCCGATGCGGGCGCGGCTGAAGCCGGTTCCTACCGGATCGATGAACACCAGGTCGGTGAAATCCAGCCAGGTGCCAGGATTGTCGTGCAGCTTCGCCGGCGCCGATGCGCTGTCGCCTTCCGAACCGAAGGTCACCACCTTCGGGCCGATGGCGCCCAGGTTGAGGTACACCGACGACGCGCCGGGGCCGCCATTGAGCGCGAAGGTCACCGGCCGGTCCTTGCCCGGCATGGTGTAGGCGGTGAACACCACATCGGCGATCACCTTGCCCTTCGCATCGCGTACCGGCAGCGTGCCGACGGTGGCGGTGTAGTCGAGGGTGCGGCCCGCCAGGCGCATGCTCTGGCGAGCCGACGCATCGGCCGGCAGCGGAGCGGCCTCGGTCTTTTCTTCTTTCGTTTCGGAGGCGCTGTCAGCAGCAGGAGCGGCCAGTACGCAGACAGGGGCGATCAGCAGGCCGACGCAGAGCGCGGCAGAGTGCAGCAGGAACTTCATGGCACCGGAACGGCAGCGGAAGGGACCCCGATGCTAGGACGGGGTGTCGCCTGCCGTATGTGTCCAAAGGCATGGGCCGGCGTTGCGGCCTGATCCGGTCAAGCCGAGGTGGCAGCTGGCGCAGCGTCGTCGGCCAGCAGCCCATACACGGCCGAGTCCGCCAGTTCACCGCGGATACGCCAGCGCTGCCGCAGCAGGCCTTCGCGGTGGAAACCCAGGCGTTCGAGCACATGTGCCGAGGCCTCGTTGCGTGGATCGATCTCGGCTTCCACCCGATGCAGTTGCAGGGTGTTGAACAGATAGGCCAGCACCCGCTGCAGCGCTTCATGCATGTAGCCGTGGCCCTGCCTGCCAGGTGCAAGCAGATAGCCTATTTCGGCGCGGGCGGCGTCGCGATCCAGCGCAAACACCACGCAGATGCCCAGCAGCGGGCCGTCCACCGATTCGCGCAGGGCCAGCTTCAACTGCGTGCCGGTAGCCTGTGCGGCCAGGTCGTCGTCGATCTGCGCACGTGCTTCGGCGGGGCGCGTCCATGCCGGGTGGTTCCACCAGTGCATCACGTCCGGGTCGGACTGCAGGGCGAACAGGGCCGCGGCGTCATCGCGGCGGATGGGACTCAGCACCAGGCGCGCGCTGTGCAGCGGCAGCCCGGGAAACAGCAGCGAGTTGGCGGGCAATGGGGTCGTCCACGCGGATGAGCGCGCATTATGGACCCGCAGGGTTTGCCGATGGGGGCGGATCCACCCGCCCGGTAGTGCTGGCCGCTCGCCGGCATCCAGGTATCCCGGTGGTTCACGGAAAGCAGCCGGCCAGCGGCCGGCACTACCACACGTGAGGGGATCGCCCGAGAGTTGGGGCCGTCGCCACGGCCCCGTGCAATGACGCGCCGGAATCAGGCTTCCAGGGAAGCCAGATCGCCCTTGCTCTCCAGCCAGCCCTTGCGATCCGATGCACGCTTCTTGGCCAGCAGCATGTCCATCAGCGAACGGGTCTGCTCACCATCATCAATGGTCAGCTGCACCAGACGGCGCGTGTCCGGGTGGATGGTGGACTCGCGCAGCTGCGGCGGATTCATCTCGCCCAGGCCCTTGAAGCGGGTCACGTTGATGGCGCCCTTGATCTTCTCGCGTTCGATCTTGTCCAGCATCGAGCGCTTTTCTTCCTCATCCAGAGCGTAGAACACCTGCTTGCCCACGTCGATGCGGAACAGCGGCGGCATCGCCACGAACACGTGGCCGGCATCGACCAGCGCCGGGAAGTGCTTCAGGAACAGTGCGGTCAGCAGGGTGGCGATATGCAGGCCATCCGAGTCGGCGTCGGCCAGGATCACCACCTTGCCGTAGCGCAGGCCGGTGATGTCATCCTTGCCCGGGTCGCAGCCGATGGCCACCGCCAGGTTGTGTACTTCCTCCGAGGCCAGCACGCTGTTGGAGGACACTTCCCAGGTGTTGAGGATCTTGCCGCGCAGCGGCAGGATCGCCTGGAAATCCTTGTCGCGGGCCTGCTTGGCGCTGCCGCCTGCCGAGTCGCCCTCGACCAAGAACAGCTCGGTGCGCGACAGGTCCTGGCTGATGCAGTCGGCCAGCTTGCCGGGCAGGGCAGGGCCCTGGGTGACCTTCTTGCGGACAACCAGCTTCTCGGTCTTCAGGCGCGCGCTGGCGCGCTCGATGGCGATCTGCGCGATCTTTTCGCCCAGCTCCACGTTCTGGTTCAGCAGCAGGCTGAACGCATCGTGCGCGGCGCCTTCGACGAAACCTGCGGCCTGGCGCGAAGACAGGCGTTCCTTGGTCTGGCCGCTGAACTGCGGGTCGGTCATCTTCAGCGACAGCACGAACGACACGCGGTCCCACACGTCTTCCGGGGCCAGCTTGACGCCGCGCGGCAACAGGTTGCGGAAGTCGCAGAACTCGCGCAGCGCCTCGGTCAGGCCGGTGCGCAGGCCGTTGGCGTGGGTGCCGTGCTGTGCGGTCGGGATCAGGTTGACGTAGCTTTCCTGCACCAGTTCGCCTTCCGGCAGCCAGGCCACGGCCCAGTCCACGATCTCGGTGTCTTTCTTCAGGTTGCCGACGAACAGATCGGCCGGCAGCGACTCGCGATCGCCCAGCTCCATCTTCAGGTAGTCGCGCAGGCCGTCTTCGTAGTACCAGGTATCGACTTCACCGGTGGCTTCGTCGGTCAGCTTGACGGTCAGGCCCGGGCACAGCACGGCCTTGGCGCGCAGCAGGTGCTTGAGCGCACGCACCGCGAACTTGGGCGTATCGAAGTACTTCGGGTCCGGCCAGAAGCGCAGGCGTGTGCCGGTGTTCTTCTTGCCAACGGTGCCGACCACTTCCAGCGGCGAGGCGCGGTCGCCGTTGCGGAAGGTGATGCGGTGTTCGGCACCTTCGCGCTTGATGTGGATTTCCACCAGGGTCGACAGCGCATTGACCACGCTGACGCCGACGCCATGCAGGCCGCCGGAGAAGGTGTAGTTGTTGTTGTTGAACTTGCCGCCGGCATGCAGGCGGGTAAGGATCAGCTCGACGCCCGGGATCTTCTCTTCCGGATGGATGTCCACCGGCATGCCGCGGCCGTCATCGCTGACCTCCACGCTGCCGTCCTTGAACAGGGTGATCTCGATCGAGCGGGCATGGCCTGCGAGGGCCTCGTCCACCGAGTTGTCGATCACTTCCTGCGCCAGGTGGTTCGGGCGCGCGGTGTCGGTATACATGCCGGGGCGGCGCTTGACCGGGTCAAGGCCGGACAGGACTTCAATATCGGCGGCGTTATAGCGGGCGTTCATCTGTCTTCGAAAGCGTGGAGCGACGGGCAAGTGTGCGGTCTGGACCGGGAATTTGCACGCCTGCGGTTCAGCCTCGTTGGCGGGGAGGGGGTAAAATGGCAACCGCTGGAACCGAACACCGGCGCCCCCCATATCCGAGCCATACCGCGAGGAGGACTCCATGAAGAAGTTGCTGACCATTGCGATCCTGGCTGCCGCCGCTGTTGCAGTGCCGATGGTGCTGGCGCAGAACGCCGGCCAGCCTGCTCCGCAGCAGGGTGACCAGGCCGACAAGGCGCAGTCCGAAGCCGACGCCAAGGCCAAGCGCCGCGCGCAGGCCAATGCCGAGATGAAGGCCAAGGGCCAGCCGGTGCCGCAGCAGGAAGAAGAGGAAGAGGCACGCAAGAAGAAGTAATTCTTCTGCCCCTCCGAAGCCCTTGCCACAAGGGTTTCACCCTTGAACGCCCCGCCCAGCGGGGCGTTTCTTTTTGCCGATGGCGTCATCTGCCCCTTGGGTTGGCGGCCATCTATCTGTAAACTATGGCTTTCCGGGAGTAAGTGCGTGTCCACCATTTGCGAATGGGCTGGCACGGCCAAGCGTGGCCTCCAGCAAAGCGGGTCGCAGGTGACGGTCGAAGTGACCGGCACGGCCGCCCCGACCTCGCAGGGTGGTTCCCCGTTGGCGCCTGGCGCTGGCCGGGCCCGCACCTCCCTCGCTGCTCCAGCGAACCGGAAAACCCCCTTTCTGCTCCACGCCCGCCCCCCGGGCAGGCGTGGCGCTGCCGTTTTCCATTTCCAGACAGGATGCTTGCAGCCATGACTCCCTTGATTTTCGTAACCGGCGGCGTGGTGTCCTCGCTCGGCAAAGGTATTGCCGCCGCGTCACTGGCCGCCATTCTCGAAGCGCGTGGCCTGAAGGTCACGATGATGAAGCTCGATCCGTACATCAACGTCGATCCGGGCACCATGAGCCCGTTCCAGCACGGTGAGGTGTATGTCACCGACGACGGCGCCGAAACCGATCTCGACCTGGGCCACTACGAGCGTTTCGTGCGCACCCGCCTGAGCCGCAAGAACTCGGTCACCACCGGTCGCATCTACGAAGAGGTGATCCGCAAGGAGCGCCGCGGCGACTACCTGGGCGCGACCGTGCAGGTCATTCCGCACATCACCGATGAGATCCGTCGCTGCATGGACGAAGCCACCGAGGGCTTCGACGTGGCCCTTGTGGAGATCGGTGGCACCGTCGGTGACATCGAGTCGCTGCCGTTCCTGGAGGCGATCCGCCAGGTGCGCACCGAGCGTGGCCCGGAAAAGGCACTGTTCATGCACCTCACCCTGGTGCCGTACATCGCCGCCGCGGGTGAACTGAAGACCAAGCCGACCCAGCACTCGGTGAAGGAACTGCGCTCGATCGGCATCCAGCCGGATGTGCTGCTGTGCCGCTCGGAACAGCCGGTGCCGGATTCGGAGCGTCGCAAGATCGCCCAGTTCACCAACGTCTCCGAGCGCGCGGTGATCAGCGTGCCCGACGTCGATGTGCTGTACCGCATTCCGATGGGCCTGCACGCACAGGGCCTGGACGAGATCGTCATCAACCAGCTGAAGCTGGCCGACAAGGCCGGCCCGGCCGACCTTTCGATGTGGGAAGACGCCGTCGATGCCACCCTGCATCCGCTGGATGCGGTGACCATCGCGGTGGTTGGCAAGTACATCGACCACCAGGACGCCTACAAGTCGGTCGGCGAGGCGCTCAAGCACGGTGGCCTGCGCCAGCGCACCAAGGTCACCCTGAAGTGGCTGGAAGCGCAGGACCTGGAAGGCAGCGACATGTCCGCGCTGGCTGATGTCGACGGCATCCTGGTGCCGGGTGGTTTCGGCGACCGTGGCTTCGAAGGCAAGGTCCTCACCTCGCAGTACGCCCGTGAGCAGAAGGTGCCGTACTTCGGCATCTGCTACGGCATGCAGGCTGCCGTGGTCGACTACGCGCGCCACGTGGTGGGCCTGGAAGACGCCAACAGCACCGAGAACGATCGCCAGTCGCCTAACCCGGTGATCGGCCTGATCACCGAGTGGCGCACCGCCACCGGCGACGTGGAAAAGCGTGACGACAAGAGCGACCTGGGCGGCACCATGCGCCTGGGCCTGCAGGAGCAGCGCCTGAAGCCGGGCACGCTGGCCCGCGAGCTGTACGGCAAGGACGTGGTCGCCGAGCGTCACCGCCACCGTTACGAGTTCAACAACCGCTACCGCACCCAGCTGGAAGACGCGGGCCTGGTGATCGCCGGCAAGTCGATGGATGACACTCTGGTGGAAGTGGTTGAGCTGCCGCGCGACCAGCATCCGTGGTTCCTGGCCTGCCAGGCGCACCCGGAATTCCTGTCCACCCCGCGTGATGGCCACCCGCTGTTCATCGGCTTCATCCGTGCCGCGCGCGAGCGCAAGGCCGGTGGCAAGCTGCTGCAGGAAGTGCGCGCCTGACTTGTCATGGGGGCCGCCGGCCCCCATCTTGCTCGCTTCAACCCCAGCGCACCGGCACTGCCGGTGTAGCGGACAACAAGGAAACGCCATGAAACTGTGTGGATTCGAGGTCGGGCTGGACCAGCCCCTGTTCCTGATCGCCGGCCCCTGCGTGATCGAGTCGATGCAGCTGCAGCTGGATACCGCCGGCAAGCTGAAGGAAGTGACCGACAAGCTCGGTGTGAACTTCATCTTCAAGTCCAGCTTCGACAAGGCAAACCGCACCTCCGGCACGGCCTTCCGTGGCCCGGGCATGGAAGAGGGCCTGAAGGTGCTGGCCGAGGTCAAGAAGCAGATCGGCGTGCCGGTGCTGACCGACGTGCACGAGTACACCCCGATGGACGAAGTGGCCTCGGTGGTGGACGTGCTGCAGACCCCGGCGTTCCTGGTCCGCCAGACCGACTTCATCCGCAAGGTGTGCTCGGCCGGCAAGCCGGTCAACATCAAGAAGGGCCAGTTCCTGGCGCCGTGGGACATGAAGCCCGTTGTCGAGAAGGCCAAGGCCACCGGCAACGAGCAGATCATGGTCTGCGAGCGTGGCGCCAGCTTCGGCTACAACAACCTGGTCAGCGACATGCGTTCGCTGGCGGTGATGCGCGATACCGGCTGCCCGGTGGTGTTCGATGCCACCCATTCGGTACAGCTGCCGGGCGGGCAGGGCACCAGTTCCGGCGGCCAGCGCGAGCATGTGCCGGTACTGGCTCGCGCCGCGGTTGCCGTGGGCATCTCCGGCCTGTTCGCCGAGACCCATCCGGACCCGTCCAAGGCGTTGTCCGATGGCCCCAATGCGTGGCCGCTGGATCAGATGGAAGCCCTGCTCGAGACCCTGATGGAGCTTGACGCGGTGACCAAGAAGCACGGCTTCTCGCGCTTCGCGTGAGTCAGCACCCGCAGGCGGCGCTGGAGATCCAGCGTCGTCGCCGGCACTGGCGGCAGTGGCCGTGGGGCCCGATTGCACTCGGTCTGGCCTTGCTTTCGGTATCCGGCGTATTCGCCATCGGCATGCTGTTCGGTGCCGGTATGCGTCCGTCCAGTGCGGGCGGTCCGGTAGTGAACCTGCTGCCTTTCGTCATCGCGCTGGCGGTGGCCGAAGTGCTGACCATTTCCGCAGGGCTTTTCGCCGCGGTGCTCGGCTGGCGCCTGAACCGGGGCAGGGTCACCGCTGCACTGGCGATGGTCCTGCTGTCGCTGTGGGTGGGCATCCTGCTGCACGATCTGCTTTGATGAATACGACGCCTGAACCCTCGCGCAGTCGCCCCTGGGGCCTGATCGCCCTGTTGCTGTCGGTGCTCGCCTGGGGCGCGTTGCTGCTGGGCGTGCTGGCCTTCGCCGCCAGCTTCCGGCCGCCGGGGGATGGCAACAACGGCGTGCAGGCTGTGCAGTACTGGATGCTGGGCGCATTGGTCACGCTGGTGCTGTCTTTCGTGGGCAGCCTGGGCGCGATGGTGATGGCCTGGCGACGGGGACGCGGGCCGGTATGCGCGGCCATTGCCGGTGCGCTGCTGGTGATGCTGGTGTCGCTGGTGATGATCGTGATCGGGTCCAGCTGGGGCTGATGCCGCTCAGGCCATTTGGCAAGTGAGGGGTAGCCGGGGATAATCACGCGGCATTCGTTTTTGTCGCCCCCTCTCCATACAGGTAACCGGCCCGACCATGAGTACGATCCGCAGCATCCATGCCCGTGAAATCCTCGACAGCCGTGGCAACCCCACGCTGGAAGCCGAAGTCACCCTGGAGGACGGTTCGTTCGGTCGCGCCGCGGTTCCCTCCGGCGCATCGACCGGCACCAAGGAAGCGGTGGAGCTGCGTGACGGCGACAAGACCCGTTACCTCGGCAAGGGCGTGCGCAAGGCCGTCGACAACGTCAACGGCGCCATCGCCAACGCACTGAAGGGCTTCGAGGCCACCGACCAGGCCGGCCTGGACCGTCGCCTGATCGATCTGGATGGCACCGAGAACAAGGGCCGCCTGGGCGCCAACGCACTGCTGGGTGTTTCCATGGCCGCCGCGCACGCCGCCGCTGCCTCCAGCAAGCAGGCACTGTGGCAGTACCTGGCCAGCAAGACCGGCGCGACCCCGTCGCTGCCGGTGCCGATGATGAACATCATCAACGGCGGCGCGCACGCCGACAACAACGTCGATTTCCAGGAATTCATGGTGCTGCCGGTCGGCTTCACCTCGTTCTCCGAAGCGCTGCGTGCCGGCACCGAAATCTTCCATTCGCTGAAGTCGGTGCTGAAGGGCCACGGCCTGAGCACGGCGGTGGGCGACGAAGGCGGCTTCGCGCCGGACTTCCGCAGCAACGTCGAAGCGCTGGACACCATCCTTGAAGCCATCGGCAAGGCCGGCTACACCGCCGGTGAAGACGTGCTGCTGGGCCTGGACGTGGCCTCCAGCGAGTTCTTCGAGAACGGCAAGTACAACCTGGTCGGCGAGAACAAGCGCCTGACCTCCGAGCAGTTCGTCGACTTCCTCGCCGACTGGGCCGCGCAGTACCCGATCATCACCATCGAAGACGGCCTGGCCGAGAACGACTGGGCGGGCTGGAAGCTGCTGACCGATCGCATCGGCAAGAAGGTGCAGCTGGTCGGCGACGATCTGTTCGTCACCAATCCGAAGATCTTCCAGGAAGGCATCGATTCGGGCACCGCCAACGCGATCCTGATCAAGGTCAACCAGATCGGCACCCTCAGCGAAACCCTCGAAGCGATCGCCATGGCCGACCGTGCCGGTTACGCCGCCGTGGTCTCGCACCGTTCGGGTGAAACCGAAGACACCACCATCGCCGATATCTCGGTGGCCACCACTGCCACCCAGATCAAGACCGGCTCGCTGTGCCGCAGCGATCGCGTGGCCAAGTACAACCAGCTGCTGCGCATCGAGGAAGCTCTCGGTGCCGGCGCGCGTTACGCTGGTCGTGACGCGTTCGTGTCGCTGAAGCGCTGAGCCGATGCGCGACTGGCGCTGGCTGCTGTTGTTGCTGGCCCTGCTGCTGGCATGGCTGCAGTACGGTTTCTGGTTCGGCCCGGGCAATTCGGGTGAAGTGATGATGCTCGAAGCCCAGGTCGCCAACCAGGAGCGGGACAATGACGGTCTGCAGCAGCGTAACGATGCGCTTGCTGCTGAAGTGAAGGACCTCAAGGAAGGCCAGTCCGCCATCGAAGAACGCGCGCGCAGCGAGCTGGGCATGATCAAGCCCGGCGAGAAGTTCTATCGCGTCGTGGAAGATGCACCAACGCGTCCGGCGCAGCCTGCGCCGGTCACGGCCCAGGCCGGTGACCATCCGGCAGACGTGCCATGAGCGCGGCGATCTGGGTGGTTGTTCCGGCCGCAGGGCGCGGCACGCGTTTTGGTGCGCCGTTGCCCAAGCAGTACCTGCAGGCTGGCGGGCAGACCCTGCTCGCCCATACCCTGGACACGCTGCTGGCACACCCGGCCGTGGCCGGGGCGATGGTGGTGATCGGTGCGGACGATGCTGACTGGCCGGGCTGGACCGAATGGGCCGGCAAGCCGGTGCTGACCTGCACCGGTGGCGCCACCCGCGCCGCCTCGGTGCTGGCGGGGCTGCAGGCCCTGCCGGACAGTGTGCGTGCCGATGAATTCGTCCTGGTGCACGACGCGGCGCGTCCGAACCTGTCGCAGGCCGATCTTGGCCGCCTGCTGGAAGTAGGGCGTACCGACCCGGTCGGCGCCATTCTGGCCGCGCCGGTGCGCGACACGCTCAAGCGTGCTGGCGACGATGGCGGCATCGATGGCACCGAACCGCGTGAGCGCCTGTGGCGTGCACTGACGCCGCAGCTGTTCCGCCGTCACCAGCTGATCCGCGCCTTGTCCGAAGCGGCCGCCGCCGGTATCGACGTCACCGACGACGCCATGGCCATGGAGCGCCAGGGCCAGCGCCCGCTGCTGGTGGAAGGCAGCGAGGACAACTTCAAGGTCACCACCCCGGCCGATCTCGATCGTTTCGAATTCGTACTCTCCCGCCGCGCCGGCTGATCGCCCGCGCGGCCCTGCTGCAAGGGCTGCATCCATGAGCACCTCCCCGTTCCCGCCCGTCCGTATCGGCCAGGGCTACGACGTCCATGCCTTCGGTGAAGGCGACCACATCATGCTCGGCGGCGTTGCGGTACCGCACAGCTGCGGCGTGCTCGCGCACAGCGATGGTGACGTGATCCTGCACGCGCTGTGCGACGCCATGCTTGGCGCGATCGCGCTGGGTGACATCGGCCAGCACTTCCCGCCCAGCGACGACCGCTGGAAGGGCGCGGACAGCAGCGAGTTCGTGCGCCACTGCGACAGCCTGCTGCGCGAGCGCGGCTGGCGTGTCGGCAACACCGACATCACCGTGATCTGCGAGCGGCCCAAGGTCGGCCCGCATGCCCTGGCCATGCGTGAGCGCATCGGTGAACTGCTGCAGCTGCCGTTGGATGCGGTCAGCGTCAAGGCCACCACGTCCGAGAAGCTGGGCTTCACCGGCCGCGGCGAAGGCATCGCCGCGCAGGCGGTCGTCCTGCTGGTGGCCGCATGATCCCGTTGCCGCTCGCGTTCGGCGCGCCGCTGCTGCAGGCGCGCATCCGCACCACGCCGGAAGACTTCCAGGTCGATGAACTGCCGGCCTTCGAGGCGACGGGTGAAGGTGAGCATCTGCTGCTGCATATCCGCAAGCGTGGTGCGAACACGATGCACGTGGCCAAGGTGCTGGCCAAGTGGGCGGGTCTGCCGGAAATGGCGGTCAGCTATGCCGGCATGAAGGATCGCAATGCGGTCACCACCCAGCGCTTCAGTGTGCATCTGCCCAAGCGCGTCGCGCCGGACCTGGCCGAACTGGCCAGTGACGAGATCGAGGTGATCGAGTCCACCTGGCACAACCGCAAGTTGCAGCGCGGTGCGCTGGCGGGCAACCGCTTCAAGCTGGTGCTGCGCGATGTGCAGGGTGACGCCGCGGCAATCGACGAGCGCCTGCAGCAGATTGCCACGCGCGGCCTGCCGAACTGGTTCGGCGAGCAGCGCTTCGGTCGTGATGGCGGCAATGTACCGGCCGCGCTGGCGATGTTCGGGGGCCGCCGCATGCGCAAGGACCAGCGTTCGCTGCTGTTGTCGGCCGCCCGTTCGGCGCTGTTCAACCGGGTGCTGGCCGCGCGCGTGGAGCACGGCAGCTGGGACCAGCCGCTGCAGGGTGAAGTGTGGATGCTGGACGGCAGCCGCAGCGTGTTCGGTCCCGAGCCGTACAGCGACGTGCTGGCCGAGCGCCTGGCGCGCTTCGACATCCACCCCAGCGCCCCGCTGTGGGGCGAGGGTGAGCTGCGCAGCACTGACGCCGCCCGTGAGCTGGAACTGGCAGCGCTGGATGATGACGAATCCAAGGCACTGCGTGTCGGCCTGGAAGAGGCGCGGCTGAAGCAGGAGCGACGCGCGCTGCGGCTGCGTCCGGCACTGCTGCAGCACCAGTGGTTGGCCGCTGACGTGCTGGAGCTGTCCTTCGCGCTACCGCCGGGCTGCTACGCCACGGCCGTCCTGCACGAGCTCGGGCCCATCGAAGACGCGTCGCAGGCCTGAAAGAAAATGGGGGCGGAGGCGAAGTGCATCCACGCATGGCGTGGATCTACTTGCTTCCGCTCGCCCCAGTAGATCCACGCCATGCGTGGATGGGCTGTCAGTAGATCCACGCCATGCGTGGATGAATCCAGCCGCCAGAACGTCAGCGCCGCGCCAGCAGCACCAGCACTGCGCCGGTGCCGCCTTGCCCGGTCGGGGCGGAATGGAACGCCAGCACGTCGTTGCGCAGGCGCAGCAGCCGATCCACCAGGTTCTTCAACACGGGCGCACTGCCATCGGACTGCAGGCCCTTGCCGTGGATGATGCGCACGCAGCCGTACTCGTGGGCATGCGCCTCCAGCAGGAACTGGCGCAGCATCGCCTCGGCCTGCGCGGCAGTGGCGCCATGCAGGTCCAGTTCGTCCTGCACCGAGTACTGCCCGCGCTTCAAGCGCTGGAACAGACGTGGCGGCAGATTGTCTCGCCGATAGCTGGCAACGTCGCCGGCTTCGAGGGGAGCGTTGTCGCGCAGCAGCCGGGCGAACTCACCGGCGGCTTCTGCGTCGTCTCGCTCGGCCATGCGCGCGCGCGGCTTGGGGCGCGGCGCGGCAGGCGCGGGCTCCACTTCCTTGCGCAGCGGCGTCACTTCGCCGATGGCTGCACGGAACAAGGCAGCCGGATCTTCGTCTTCAGGGTGCGACATGCGCACAGGTTAAACCGGCTGCGCGGGTCTGCCTATGACCGTTTGATGCCGGCCGTGACCGCAGACAGGGTAGGACCCAGCGCCCGCTTGCGGCACAATAGTCGGCGCACTTGCGGAGCTGCCTCCTCCTTGGAGGAGACGGGTTGGCTTCGCCCACGATGCAAGGTGACGGGATCGAATTCTTGGAAAATCAAGCGGTTAAATCGAAGATGCGCATCCTGGTCAGCAATGATGACGGTGTCGACGCGGCAGGCATCCGGATGCTTGCGTCCGTGCTGCGCGAGGCCGGGCACGAAGTCACGGTGGTCGCACCCGACCGCGACCGCTCCGGCGCCAGCAATTCGCTGACCCTGGATCTGCCGATCCGGCTCAAGCGCATCGACCACTACACCGTGTCGGTGGCCGGCACGCCTACCGATTGCGTGCATCTTGCGCTGACCGGCCTGCTGGAGTTCGAGCCTGACATTGTCGTGTCCGGTATCAACAACGCCGCCAACCTCGGCGACGACGTGATCTATTCCGGCACCGTGTCGGCGGCGATGGAAGGTCGTTTCCTCGGCCTGCCCGCTGTCGCAGTGTCGCTGGTGACCCGCAACCACGACCCGAAGCATTTCGAGACGGCGGCGCGTGCCGCGGTGGAGATCGTTGCCCGGCTGAAGGCCGATCCGCTGCCGGCCGACACCATCCTCAACGTCAATGTGCCGGACCTGCCGTGGAGCGAGGTCAAGGGCTTCGAAGTCACCCGCCTGGGCAATCGCCATCGCGCCGAAGGCTGCATCGCGCAGAAAGACCCGCGCGGCAACGAGGTGTACTGGATCGGTCCGGCCGGCCGCGAGCAGGACTCCGGCCCGGGCACTGATTTCCATGCGGTGCGCACCGGCCACATTTCGATCACCCCGATCCAGGTCGACCTGACCCGCTACCAGGCGCTGGAAAAGGTCGCCAGCTGGGTCGGCGGCCTTACCGCCGCGCTGGACCAGCCGGCATGAGCCCACGCCTGCGCCTGCAGCCGGAAGCGGTCGGCATCGGCATGACCTCGCAGCGCGTGCGTGACCGCCTGGTCGACCGCCTGCGCGAGGCCGGCATCGTCGACGAGTCGACGCTGAACGCGATCCGGGTGGTGCCACGTCATCTGTTCATCGACGAGGCCCTGGCCTCGCGCGCGTATGAAGACACCGCGCTGCCGATCGGCCACGGCCAGACCATTTCGCAGCCGTGGGTGGTCGCGCGGATGACCGAGGCCGTGCTGCAGGTGACACCCAAGAAGGTGCTCGAAGTGGGTACCGGTTCTGGCTACCAGGCGGCGGTGCTCGGCGCGCTGGGGCTGGAGGTCTATACCGTCGAGCGCATCGGCGACCTGCTGCGGCAGGCGCGCAAGCGCTTCCGCGCGCTGGGCATGAACATCCGCACCAAGCACGACGACGGCCGCGTTGGCTGGGCCGAGCATGGCCCGTTCGACGCCATCGTGGTCACCGCCGCCGCACCGGCGCTGGTCGATGCCCTGGTCGAGCAGCTGGCCGAAGGGGGCCGTCTGGTCGCCCCGGTCGGTGGCGCGGGCGCACAGTCGCTGGTGCAGCTTGACCGCAAGGACGACGGCAGCATCGAACAACGCGTGCTGGCGCCGGTCACCTTCGTGCCGCTGCTGTCTGGCATGCTCGATTGAATCCACGGAGCAGGGTCGCATGAAGATTTTCGGGCCGCTGTACGAGCGGGCGATGAAGTGGGCCGCGCACGAGCGCGCGCCGACCTATCTGATGGTGCTGAGCTTTTTCGAAGCCATCATCTTCCCGGTGATGCCGGAAGTGATGCTGGCGCCGATGTGCGTGGCCCAGCCCAAGCGCGGCTGGTGGTTCGCCACCCTCAGCCTGGCCGGCTCGATGGTTGGCGCGGTGGTCGGTTACGCGCTGGGCCACTACGCGTTCGAGGCGGTCAAGCCGCTGTTCGAGGCGCTGGGCATGCTGCCGGCGATCGAGCAGGGCATCGCTACCGTGCAGGCCAAGATGGTGGAGTCGCCGTGGGCGGTGTTCACCTTCCTGGTGCTCGGCGGCTTCATGCCGATTCCGATGAAGGTCTTCACGTGGGCATCGGGTATCGTCGGCGTGCCGATGCCGCAGTACCTGTTGAGCATGTTGATCGGTCGTGGCAAGCGCGTGTTCGTGCTGGCCGCGGTCATCCGTATCGGTGGTGCGCGCGCCGAAGCAGTGCTGCGCCGATGGATTGAACCGCTGGGCTGGATCGCCACCGCGTTGGTGGTGGTGCTGATCGCCTGGCTTGTATGGAGGTCGAAGTTCGCATGAGTGCAGATCGTCTGAGCAAGGGAGTGCGCATCGGCGCACTGGCGTTGCTGGTATCCACCCTGGCCGCCTGTGGCACCGCCACCGTGGTCCGGCCCAGTGGCAGTGGCGGCAGTGGCGTCAGCACGCCGAAGACGTCGGTGCCCAAGCCGGGGCAGAACGTGGTTGTGCGCAAGGGCGACACCATCTACGCACTGGCCCGCATCCACGACATCACCCCGGCCGACCTGATCGCCTGGAACAACCTGGACAACCCGTCGACCATTTACCCGGGACAGGTGATCCGCCTGTATCCGGCTGGCTCCGGCGGCGGCCGTGCGCCGACCACCGTGGTCACCGCACCGCGTCCGGGTGGCAGCACGTCCGGCGGCAGTACCGCGCCGACGCCGGGTCCGGCCGGTCCGGTCAAGAGCAACATTGCCTGGCGCTGGCCGGCCGATGGCGCAGTCGTGGGCCGCTACGTGGCCGGCGACGCGACCAAGCAGGGTGTGGACATCGCCGGCACCAGCGGCGCACCGGTGAAAGCCACCGCCAACGGCGTGGTGGTGTATTCCGGCGCCGGCCTGGTCGGCTATGGCGAGCTGATCATCATCAAGCACAGCGACCAGTGGCTGTCGGCCTATGGCCACAACCGCAAGCGCCTGGTCAATGAAGGGCAGAGCGTGAAGGCCGGCGAGCAGATCGCCGAGATGGGCCGTACCGGTGCCAACCGGGACATGCTGCACTTCGAGATCCGCTACAACGGCAAGCCGGTCGACCCGCAGCAGTATCTGCCGGCGAAGTGATCGGACATTCGCCTTCCGGGCGGATCCCCGGCCCGGCGCAGCGCGCCGGGCCATGCCCGGCATGCTGATCTGTAGAGCCGAGCCAATGCTCGGCTGCCTTTCCGTCGCTGAACGGCGCCGCGCGAGCATCGGCTCGGGCGCTACGAATGGGGCGTGATCGATGCGAGCGCCGGGCCATGCCCGGCGGCTTCAGACCTCAGCCTTCCAGAATGAAGGCGGCCGCTACCTTGCGGCCTTCGCCGGCAAGGATGTTGAAGGTGCGCGCGGCAGCCGGATTGTTCATTACTTCCAGGCCGATACCACGCGACAGGCAGGCGGCCATCACAACCGCCGGCGGGAACGCCTGGCGCTCGCCGGTGCCGAGCAGTATCAACGCCGGCTTCAGTGCCAGGATCGGCTCCAGGTCCGCAACCTGCAGCGCCGTGACGTCGGTCACCGGCCACAGCTCGACCAGCTGATCTGGCGTCAGGAAGAAGCTGCGGCCCAGAACGCGATCATTCACCCGTGCCGAGCGACCGTCAGCGGCGCGCAGGCTGTAGGCGTAGTCGGGCAGTTCGTGGTTCAGCTGCATGGCAGGGGCCGATCAGCCGCGCGGCAGCACGATCTGGCGGTGTTCCTTGCTCGGGCGATACAGCACGGCCACATGGCCGATACGCTGCACCAGCGCACTGTCGGTGGCCTGCACGATCTCGTCGATCATTACGTCGCGGGCGTCACGGTCTTCGGCGGCAACCTTCACCTTGACCAGTTCGTGGCGTTCCAGCACTTCGTTCAGCTCGGTCAGGAAGGCCGGACTGACGCCCTTGCCGCCGATCTGCAGCAGGGCCTTCAGGTCATGGGCTTGGCCGCGCAGGAAACGGGTCTGGGAAGGGGTCAAGGCAGTGGGCATGCAGAAAACACGGTTGAATGGGACGATCAGGGTATCATGGCGACCCCCTCAGCCCCTATTTACAATGGCTACCCGCAGCAAAAGCAGCCAGCGCTGGCTCAAGGAACACTTCTCCGACCCCTTCGTGAAGAAGGCCCAGGCCGAAGGCATGCGCTCCCGTGCGGCCTACAAGCTTGAAGAGCTGCTCGAACGTGACCGGCTGCTGAAGCCGCATATGGTGGTGGTCGACCTTGGCGCGGCCCCGGGCGGCTGGTCTCAGCAGGTTCGGAGACAGATCGGCGATACCGGCCGCGTGCTTGCCCTGGACATCCTGGACATGCCGCCGCTGGCCGGCGTGGAGTTCCTTCATGGTGACTTCAGGGAAGAAACCGTCCTATCGGAGTTTGAAGCCATGCTCGGGGATCAGCCGGTAGACCTTGTGCTGTCGGACATGGCCCCCAATAAGAGTGGTGTAGGCGCGGTCGACCAGCCGCGGATGATGCACCTGGCGGAGCTGGCCATGGATTTTGCCGACAACCACCTCAAGACCGGTGGGGCATTCCTGATCAAGCTGTTCCAGGGCGAAGGCTTTGACGACTATGTGCGCGACATGCGCCGCCGGTACGACAAGGTCTCCGTCCGCAAGCCGGAAGCCTCGCGCAAGCGCTCTCCCGAGGTGTATGCCTTGGGTCAGGGAAAACGCGCCCACATGAAGTAAGCTCGACCCCGTAAGTTCGACCCCAACGCAACGCCAGCACTAAGAGGAACACCGGAGCCAATGAGGATGAACGACTTGACCAAGAACCTCCTGCTATGGGTGGTCGTCGCCGTCGTGCTGATGGTGGTCTTCCAGAGCTTCTCACCCAAGACCTCAGGGGCCGGGGCGCAGGGCGCTTCGTACTCGCAGTTCCTGGACCAGGTGGACACCGGCAACGTGCAGAAGGTCGCCTTCGGCGGCGATACGCGCGGTGGTACCAGCCAGATCACCTACACCACCCGTGGTGGACAGTCGTCCACCATCACCGCGCCGTTCGATCGCGACCTGATCAACGTGCTGCGCACCAAGAATGTCGAGATCGTGCAGGAAGAGCCGTCCAGCGGCATCTCCCTCGGCGCGATCCTGATGAATTTCCTGCCGGTCATCCTGATCATCGGCTTCTGGTTGTTCATCATGCGGCAGATGCAGGGCGGTGGCGGCGGCGCCAAGGGCGCGATGTCCTTCGGCAAGTCGCGCGCCAAGCTGCAGGGCGAAGACCAGATCAAGGTCACCTTCGCCGACGTTGCCGGTTGCGACGAGGCCAAGGAAGAAGTCGGCGAACTGGTCGACTTCCTGCGTGACCCGTCCAAGTTCACCAAGCTCGGCGGCAAGATTCCGCGCGGCGTGCTGATGGTCGGCCCGCCGGGTACCGGCAAGACGCTGCTGGCCAAGGCCATCGCCGGCGAAGCCAAGGTGCCGTTCTTCTCGATCTCCGGTTCGGACTTCGTGGAGATGTTCGTCGGCGTCGGCGCCAGCCGTGTGCGCGACATGTTCGAGCAGGCCAAGAAGCACGCGCCGTGCATCATCTTCATCGATGAAATCGACGCCGTCGGCCGTCACCGTGGTGCCGGCCTGGGCGGCGGTCATGACGAGCGCGAGCAGACCCTGAACCAGCTGCTGGTCGAGATGGATGGTTTTGAGGGCGGCGAAGGCGTGATCGTGATCGCAGCCACCAACCGTCCGGACGTGCTGGACCCGGCGCTGCTGCGTCCGGGCCGCTTCGACCGCCAGGTGGTGGTCGGTCTGCCTGACGTGAAGGGCCGCGAGCACATCCTCAAGGTGCACATGCGCAAGCTGCCGCTGGCCGACGACGTCGTGCCGATGGTGATCGCGCGTGGTACCCCGGGCTTCTCCGGTGCCGACCTGGCCAACCTCTGCAACGAGGCCGCCCTGTTCGCCGCCCGTGGCAACGAGAAGGAGGTCCGCATGGACCACTTCGATCGTGCCCGCGACAAGATCCTGATGGGTGCCGAGCGCCGTTCGATGGCCATGAGCGAGGAGGAGAAGACCCTCACCGCCTACCACGAAGCCGGTCACGCCATCGTCGGCCGCCTGGTGCCGGAACATGACCCGGTCTACAAGGTCACGATCATTCCGCGCGGCCGTGCGCTGGGTGTGACCATGTACCTGCCGGAAGGCGACAAGTACTCGATCAACCGCGTGGCGATCAACTCGCAGCTGTGCTCGCTGTATGGCGGTCGCGTTGCCGAAGAACTGATCTTCGGGCCGGACAAGGTCACCACCGGTGCGTCCAACGACATCGAGCGTGCCACCAAGATGGCCCGCAACATGGTCACCAAGTGGGGCCTGTCGGAGACCCTGGGACCGATCGCCTACGGTGAAGAGGACGATGAAGTGTTCCTCGGCCGTTCGGTCACCCAGCACAAGAGCGTGTCCAACGACACTGCGCGCCGCATCGATGAGGAAGTGCGCAGCATCCTGGACAAGGCCTATGCCCGGACCACCGAGCTGCTGACCGCCAACGTCGACAAGCTGCATGCGATGACCCAGCTGCTGCTGCAGTACGAGACCATCGACGCGCCGCAGATCGACGCCATCATGGAAGGCCGCGATCCGCCGCCGCCGATGGGTTGGACCAAGTCGAGCAAGGACGATGGCGGCAATGACAAGGGTGGCGACGCCCGTCCGCTGCCGCCGATCGCCGGTCCGGCCGAATCGATCTGACGGCCTGCCGTACGCAATGCAAGACGAGGCCGGGGCAACCCGGCCTTGTTGTTTCCGGGCCCCGGCCCATCCGATCCCGACAGTCCGCTGGAGTCCGCATGTCCGCCCCCAAGCCTGAACCGATTTCCCACACTGCCGAGATGGTGATCGCCACCGTGGTCGGCGTCGCTGTTGGCCTGACCGTGGACAATCTGCTGCTGGGCTGTGGCGTGGGTATCGCTGTGGGCATCCTGCTGAGCATCATCAAGACGCTGTACGTAGACCGGAAGCGTCGGCGCAAGTAGGGTTCTGCGGCAGGGCTGCGCCCTGCACCCGCAGAGGCGGTAGTGCCGGCCGCTGGCCGGCAACCTCAACAGCAACAGCAACAGCAACAGCAACAGCAGGCATTCCGTGGGATGGCGGGGCGGTGTCGGATTGCGGGGACGCCGTGAACCCATCCCTGGGGGCTTGGCAGCCGCATCCATGCGGCTGACACCCCGCAATCCGACACCGCCCCGCCTTCGACAATTTCCCGCTGCTGTTGGGCTGCTGTTGGTAGGTGTCGACCTTGGTCGACACGTAGATCCACGCCATGCGTGGATGCTCTTCGTTCAATTGTCGACATATTCGATTCCGATGGAGATTCATCCACGCATGGCGTGGATCTACCGGCCACCGGGAAACTGTCGAAGGCGGGGCATTGTGGGTTTGCGGGGTGTGAGCCGCATGGATGCGGCGACCAAGCCTCCATGGACGGACTCACGGCGTCCCCGCAAACCCACAGTGCCCCGCCATC
>NZ_JACGTN010000030.1:0-401 GCF_014763005.1 Stenotrophomonas sp. Br8
GTAGTGCGCGGCGAAGGCCAGGTCAGAAGGTAGGTTCACGGCCGGGCTGCGCCCGGCACCCGCAGAGGCAACTGCAACGGCCGAAGCAACGGCAAAAGCTGGGTTCCTGTGGGATGGCGGGGTGGGTCCGGTTGCGGGGGACGCCGCAAGTACGTCCCTGTAGGCTTGGGCGCGCCATCCATGGCGCTTACACCCCCGCAACCGGACCCATCCCGCCTTCGACAGATTTCCGCAATCTGTCGGGATGGCGTTCTGTGCGGCTGGTAGGTGTCGACCTTGGTCGACACGTAGATCCACGCCATGCGTGGATGCTCTTCGTTCAATTGTCGAAGTATTCGAATTTGATGGAGTCATCCACGCATGGCGTGGATCTACCAGACATCGGAAACTGTCAGAGGTGG